>CAYRIG010000110.1:0-5870 GCA_964424315.1 uncultured Dehalococcoidia bacterium
TCTCACATAGCCAGGAGTAACACCAGCTGCTAAAAATCCAGGTCCCATAACTGAACTATAGTGAACATGAGCATCTATCAATCCTGGTAATAGGGTACAATCTGGAAGGTTAACTGTGTTCATGTTTGCAGGCAGCATATCAAGAGGGACTACATCTTGAATTATTTCCCCGTTTATTATTACAGCTAAATTTTTGGTTGAGGTACCAGATGTTCCATCCCAAACCCTGTCTGCCACAATCGCGTAATTATTTGATGATAGAGACCTTGTTGCAAATATTTGTTTGTTCATTTTGTTTTTTAAGAGCTATACAAAGGTTTTGGGTTTATTAACGAAAAGCATAAGTATCGCTCCAAAATATCCTAACACCGACAACATAGAGAATGGAAGATAATAGCTACCAGTTATGTCAAACATGTATTCTGTAAAAAGAGGTGTTGCGAGCATAAACAAAGTTAATACAATTTAAATGAAACCTATAGACCTTTTCTGAGAATTGGCTGACATTGATACTACCTAATGTTAAACTTACCGCTGTTGCAGGAGAAAAACGATTCTTACCCAACCGAACAATAACAAAAACCAAAAGATTTGGGCCTCGCTTATCCACCTGAGCTGTAATATGTGGCTCGACTGGGATCCCCCTGAAGGTAAGTTTGAAGACATTCCACTACACAGTCACTTCAAACCGTTTCTTCGATTTGATGAAACCTTGTGGAACGACATTATAATTAAAATGTCACAAGTAGGTATGAATATGGTGGTGTTAGATCTCGGAGATGGAGTCCAATATCGTAGCCATCCAGAAATAGCGGTTGAAAATGCATGGTCGATAGATAAACTTAAATCGGAATTGATCAAATTGCGAGATTTGGGTTTAGAGCCTGTTCCAAAGATGAACTTTTCGACTTGGCATGACGCATGGTTAGGTAAATACCAAAAAATGGTTTCCTCAGATACCTATTATACTGTTTGCAGCAATCTAATATCAGAGGTCTGTGAGATTTTCGACAAACCAAGATTCTTTCACTTGGGAATGGATGAAGAGTATGAGGCTGAAATAGAGGCAATGGAAAAACATTATAAATATCAATTCACGCGAAAACCAAATATTTATTGGCACGACTTATATTTCTTTCTTGGACAAGTAGAGAAAGCAGGGTCACGTCCTTGGGCTTTTTTTGATGAGCGTAATCCTGGTGGACCTGAAGCCATCTACCAAAAATTCCCTAAATCTGTAGCATTGACTGCTTGGAATTATGGGAATAAAAGTCAATTTAACCGTAACGAATATAAAACCAGAGCTTTCCATGAGCTGTCTGATTTAAGGTTCCATCAAATTCCAAGTGGTAGCAACATAAGTGAGGTTGAAAACTTTGGTGATTTGGTTGACTATTGTATCGACCACATAAATCCGAAATATCTCTTGGGTTTCATGATGGCACCCTGGCAACCAACTTTAGAGTCCTGCCGCAAAGAACACATTGAAGCAATAGTACAGGTAGGTAAAGCAATAGCTAAACATATATAAGGAGATATTATGAGTAAAGTAAATGATTATTTAATGCATATGGCAGAATCTAGAGCAAAAGTTATTAGTGAACTTCAAGATGTTCCAGATGAAAAAATGACTTTACCCATACCTAACAGAGAAAATATGTATGTAAGAACCATGTTCTACCGATTCATTTCACATGAAATAGAACATACTATCCACCTTGCAAAAACGTTAAGAAGTCTAGGTGTTCACTTAAGTGAAGCAGAGCAAATTCTTGAAGAACTTGCACAAAGTAGAGGAAAGTTAATTGGTATGCTCTCGACACTAAGTGATGAAGAACTGGATACTAAACCTTCTTCAGAAGATTGGTCTCCAAGAGAAATTGTGGATCATATTCTTAAAGTAGAAGAAACGAGTTATACACGTCAAATTATAGATGCTATTGAAAAATGAACGGGAATATTATTTAACTTAAAAAATTACAATCACTATTCGCACTACTAACATAGATATTCCAACAACTAACGCGAGACCCAATAAGCCTACAAACACCTTAACAATTTCCTTTATAATCTTATCTTGTGCATCACTGGACTTGTTACTTACTGTAGTAATTAATACCCGCACCAATGAAAATCCCAATGT
Organism: uncultured Dehalococcoidia bacterium; assembly: GCA_964424315.1. Taxonomy (GTDB): domain Bacteria; phylum Chloroflexota; class Dehalococcoidia; order Lucifugimonadales; family OSU-TB39; genus OSU-TB39. The sequence goes on from CAYRIG010000110.1 coordinate 2,144, forward strand.
AGTTAATAACCAAAACAATATCTTTCTAAACAAGAAACTTATTAACAAACCCATGGGTCTAAAACATACTCCCTCAAACATTAACGTCTAATGTTTATGCAGACAACAATACTACCAATATCAATAAAGCCAATCCAAAAATCAACATGCAACCAGCAAACCTAACAAGAAACCATTTAACCTTAGCTAACAAATCGTCCATAAATCACCTCTACTACCAGCCAGCTAACCAATTAACTATTTCTCTCAACAACACAAACAATACGGGTAATCCAAAAATAATCAATGCAATTTTAATGATTTGAACATTCATGCCGTTAATCGATTACCAATATATTAAATAATCCGAGTAGCAGTACCAAAATCAATATAGCTATGACGAGTCTTGCATTGTTCAAAGCACTCTTCTAATTACCACAATCGTCAGTACCACAGTAACCAATATAGTTGTAGTTAATCTAACAATATTCATACACCAGATAATACCTTTTAAAAGTTAACACAGGAATCTATGACGTATAGTGGACCCTGTGGAAATTGCATAGCTGTGGTTTCTATTTAAACGTTTTTCTATCAGTGGTCTTCAAGTTTGTGTTGATCAATTACGCTTCGATTGTAATTTTTGTAGGTTTTAAGATGACTTTCCATTTCATCTCCAACTTTAGCTGTTGAATTAATTGTTATTAAAACATATATATTTGTAATAAAAAGAATGGCAACTGCCACAATTAAACCTAATTGAATCTTATTACTCATAATATTTAATCTCCTGTATCCAAGTGCTCGATCTAATTCCTAAATATTATACACATTTGCTAACGGTTAACGCTATTGACATCCCTCCCTTGAGAGAAAAACGAAAATATTAAAAGCATGATTTGGTGAGTTTATTTGAGAATAATTCCAACCCAAATCGGACTTTTTGATCATACTTAATCCACCCAGCTGGCAATAAATGATTCACAGTCTGCACCAGCAGGTAATTCGCTAAATAGGTAAGGCATCGGCTCTGATTGAAAAGCAGGTTCGAATTGCTCCGTATCTGACTGGAGTAGCTGGTCCAAACCACTAAAACGATTCCATAGAGCTATGGATTCTTCTTGAGAAAACCGGTCCGCGAAAGAAGGTCCCCAGTTCAACGTGATTGCATGCATATCCTTTGCTCGGCGCTGAGAACTTTCAAGACAGGTTGCACCAAATTCAGGGTCCTTGACTATACGAATATGTAGAGCCGCCTTAGCAAGGTAGATCGTTAGTACAGTTTGACCGCTTGGGCCCACATTGGGCTGAAGCGATGTGAGACCAGTACGGTACGCATCTACATCGCCATTAATTACAGCTCTGAGAGTCGATTCAGTCAGTGATTGTTTGTTTGTGTTGCGTTGGGTAGATATTGCAAAGATTTTTCGTGCCCAAGGAGATAGATGATCAGTAAAACCCATATTTAAATCTCCGCGGAAGATCGCATGTCCACCATGTAGAGTTCGGCGCAATTTTGTGGTGTAGTTACTTCCGGTGTGTATCAGAAAGTTGCTATAGATCACTCCGTCTCCCGCGCGGAGCTCTATTGGGACTCCGCCTACCACGGGTTCTTTGGGGTTGGCAAGTTTTTGTTTATTTTCTTCAGAGTTGTTGATACGACGGTGGCTTCCAGGTACGGCCCAAAGGACATTGTCGTCATACAAAGGAACGTTCCATTGAGTGTACCTTGGACCGTTTTCAACAAAGTCAGCTGCAAGTGCCTCCATTGGGGCCATGTCCTCTGGATGAATATCCCTATGCCAACCCGTGCCACCAATATGGTCAATTTGCGGGTTACACATCATCCACATGGAAGTCACGTTTGGTTCAGGATTACACAGAAGTCTACTTGCTGTATCTAAAGTCTCGTCAGCAATCCAAAAGTCCTCAACTACGTTTGCCGTTTCTTTATCGATCATGCCTGGACGTTCCATACCTACTCTTGGCTGGAGTGATGTTTCCCAAAGTCCGCCAGGCGGATCATCGGGTTGTCGGTCTAGGGCCCAAGCAATCTTTTGGCGTTCCAGGATAGCTTCGCAACTGTTTCGCATTGAGTCTAACTTGGATGGTGGGATTACGTTTCTAAGGATCAGGAATCCTTGGTCCATAAATTGGTCTCTATTAACCTGCATAGTTTTCTCCCGATTACAAAGGAATCGATTACTGGTACGATTTTACAATTAGTTTCTTTACTCTCCTGTCAACTGTTGCTTTTACTTCGACATTTTATGTATCAATCTAAATATTGCAATTTTGTTCAGATTCTAGAGGATATTCTCCAAAAGTTCTAGTTGGTTCGGCCTGATTGATTAAAAATACCGCAAATATTCACCTTTTGTTCCTGGACCAAAACGGACATTCATTTTTGAGTGTTGCAACTGGTTTATTTAGTATAGGATAAATAATTATGATGCTTTCGTTTATATTTATCTTTTTAATAGTAGCTATACTCATAACGATTGTTAGTTTACCTATTCATTGTTTTGTTAGAAAAATATCACTAGTCCAAACAATCAAGAGTCCGAAATATTGGGGGTTTGCAGTAACAGTATCTTCAATAGTTTCTCTAGTAGCAGTATTGTTAGCATGAGCATATACACTCAAAAAACAATATCTCCAAACGTTAATCAACACTTATTTAGGTATAAGACATCAATAACGCCAATGCCAATAAAACTATTCCAACAGCAACCCCACAACCAAGCCTAACACTTATCCACCTGACCTTACTTAACAAATCATCCATACAATACCATTACTATTTTCTAAACACCAAAACCACAAACAAAACCAATACACCTACTACTACACCAATAATTAAACTAATAGTCATAACACCCTTCTAATTACTACCAACGCTAATACCACCAGAACCAATATGGTCAAAATCAATTTACTAATATTCATTTACTAGATTATACAATCACATTGTAGTCAAAGATAAATTAACACTCCAAGTCAATGATTCGTAGTTTATCGGCATGCATAAATGAAACATTACTCTTTCGAATGACCTAAGTTGCACCTAATCTGAATATTTTTATTTGGTGTATATGGAGGGAGAGTCAAACTTATATCAGCTGTAATTCAGGTGCAATGTTTGGCAAAACAAGTAACACAAATTCATCTAGCAACATATGAAGATTTATGTCCGAAAGATAGGTTGCGTCCATGCTTTAAACCCCTCTGAAGATTTGATTGTTGCTCTAGCATATTGTGAATCTTTTGATAATTGATAATTTACATTCAGCGAATCAGTTTCGTGTAGGATATCACCCTCGTATCCTGTTATAGTAGTGAAATATTCCGGCATATTCAAAGAATCGTCATCCTCAGTTTTAATAGAAATGTTTATTGTATTGTTAGAATTTACTAACTCATCTAAGTACACTCCGGTCGAAGCGTAAAAGTCTCCGTTTTTAATGGAATCCATTATTGAAGGTTCAGAAAGAGAATCTGCCTTTACGCATATCCATCCTCTACCAGGATTTGCCATCTTTGGAGTGAAATCATGGTAATGGTGTGAATCGTCTGCGGCTACTCCATAAATCAATTTACCTGAACTCAAAATTCCGTCCCATATTTGTTCTGCGCTGGGTCTGTTATTACCTCCGTATCCATTGGAACCAGCGTGCCCATTAAAAACTTCTATAGCGGTGGCACCATTGACTTGTATCAAATCACTAATTGTATAAGCCCATTTATA
>CAYRIG010000111.1:0-4833 GCA_964424315.1 uncultured Dehalococcoidia bacterium
CCTTATTAATTTGCTAACTCCGCTATTTACTCCTACACCCGGTCGAATTACTCCTACCTCCCATGCCATTTCAGTTAAATTAGATGGACGAAGACGAGAAACCGTTTGGATTTGTGCGGGGGATTCGATTTGAAAAACACCTATCGTATCTGATTTATGTATATCATCGTATACGCTCTGATCTGCGAAATTTATTCGCGATATATCAATGTTTTCTTCATAATTTTGTCGAATTAATTCTAATGTTTCTGATAAATGTGAGAGGGTGGCTAATGATAAAAAATCTATTTTAAAAATCCCAGCATCTTTTACTGAATTTTTATCCCATTGACATATATATCTACCTCTGATGGCGGATTTTTGTATGGGTACTACTTCCGAAAGTGCTTGGTCGGATAAAATCATTCCTCCTGGGTGTTGGGCTAAGTATTTAGGAAAATTTTTTATTGAATTTGAAAATTTGACAATATTTCTATATATTTCGTTTTCATGAAAATTTCTTCGTTTACTTAAATATTGTTGAGATAATCCGAATACTTTTCTTACATCCCTTAATGCTCCTTTCTTTCCATATTTTGGGATCATACCGGTTAACACAGATCTTTCGTGACCCCATTTTTCATGCACTCGTATGATTAGCTCATCACGTATTTCTCTAGGAAAATCTAAATCTATATCGGGAGGAGGTAGAGGATTTGGATTTTTTGATTCTGGAAGGAATCTATTTAGTTTTAGATTAAATTTCAAAGGGTCTATATGTGAAAGACCGGTAAGATATCCAACTAACAATGCTACTGATGAACCTCGTCCACGGCCCGGAGGGTTCTGTTCAACCGGAGTATTTGGTTCTACTAGATTCAAATCTTCTTGGATTTCTCTGGCTATCTTTATTATGTCGTAATATTGAAGAATGAATCCTATGAGATTGTTTTTTTGTAATAATCTAAATTCCTTGTTGAGACGCGTGGTTATTTTGTTGTCAATAAATCCATATTTTCTAATAGCTGATTCTCTACATATCTTTTTCAAATATGCCAATTCTGTATACCCATGTGGTAAAAAACTATATTTTGGGAATTTATATACGGGATCCTCTAATATATTGAAAGAACATCTTTGTGAAATTTCATAAGTATTTGTTATCGCCCTTGTGTATTCAGGGAACAAGGTCAGCATTTCTGATGGGCTTTTCAAATAAAACTGATCATTTTCTCTTCTATGAGAATGGGAATCATATATAGATGTATTATGTTTGATTGAAACTAATACGTCGTTAATCCTATGATTTTTTTGGATATTGTAATGAACATTATTTGTTGCGACTATTTCAATTCCTAATTCATCTCCCAACGCTACCATTTGTTTATTAAGTTTTTTATTTCCTTTTACAAAGTTATTTTGTATCTCGATGAAGAAATGATTTTCACCGTATATATCTAAATATAATTCAGCAGATTTTTTGGCTTCATCATACCTATTTGAAGCAATTAATTCTGAAATTTCACCTTGGGTACACCCTGAGAGACATATAACACCTTCTGAATATTTTTTTAAAAAGTTAACATTCAATTCTGGATAATTTCTTTTTACGGAATGCAAATGACCGTAGGATATTAAAGTAGATATATTTTTGTATCCTGTGAGATTTTCTGCCAATAGTGTCAGATGTTTTTTTTTATCTGATAAATCATTTTTGTTAGGTTGCTTAAGGGTTCCTGTGTTTAATGTAAGTTCCACTCCGATTATTGCTTGGATACCTATAGTTTTTGCCATTTGGGCAAATTCCATAGCGCCACATAGATTGTCATGGTCTGTTATCGCGACCGCAGATATTTCCAATTCATTTGCTTTTGTCAGTATTTCTTCTGGGCTAGAAGCTCCTTCTTGAAAAGAATAGTTGGTGTGACAGTGAAGTTCCGAATATTTTAAATTTTTGGAAAAACCTTTCGTAATATGAAGTGTGCTATTTCCCATTTGTTAGTAATTTTGTTGAAACCAATTACCCGATATTAAATCTTTGTAAATAGTTATTTGGTTGTGGTTTTCTAAAATAATCAGGTAGTAATCTCTTTTTATTTCATTTTTAATACCATTCCACCATTCATCATTAATTTTCCAGATTTCCTGTATCGTAATAATATTAATTTTGCGGCTCATATTTTTTTTATTTCGGAATGATTTTTTAACAGATAATGAGACTGGTAATCCAAGATTTGATTCTTCTACCTTTATTTGAGTGGGTTGGTTTAGGGGTTTAATTGAATTAGAGCATATCTTCGTTCTGGAATTCTTGATGATGGCTGTATCTCTCCTATTCGATACAAGGGCAACTTTTTACCCGTATTGGCTTGTAAATTTGCAATAGATTCATCTAAATCGGCTTTTTGTTTCGTTTTACTAATCATAGATATTTGTTTACCAAATTCGTTTGGAGTTCCTACAATTGATAGAGTTAAGTTTTCAATAGGCCCAGGTATTTTGCTCAAATAAATTCTATTTTTGATAGCCATTAAAGCGCGTGATTGATTACTTTCCGAATCTTTGAACGTAATGTTGTGATCCCATTTTAAATTTCCATATATTTCTGCATGAATGTCGATTTTACGTATATATTTACACTTCATTGTTGGATCTAAATATGCCCGCGACAATAAATTAGATACCCCACTTAGTAAAATCTGAAGATCTGTGACTGGATGAGAAAAATTTAGTGATTTAGAGATTACTGTGTTGGTTTTATATGGTTTGACTGTATCTTTATCTATTCCATTTGATAACTCCCATGCTAATTTTCCGTATGAGCCAAATTGCGATTGTATAGATCCAATAGGAGTTTCAGAAATATCCTTGATTTTATTAAAATTGAAGAACTTGAGCTGTTTTAATAAATTTATGGGTAGAGGTAGGATTTCGATGGGTAGCGACGAAATGGTTTTTGAAACGTTCCCGGTTATTTTGTTTATGTAACCGAAGTCTTTTTTAGCAGTAATAGAAGCTATGTATGCGGCCCATTTAGTGTCCCCTATCCCTATTTTGATAATAAGGCTTGTACATCGTAACCTAATTGTTTTTGCTATATCGTACTCGTTTTCATATATGTTATTTAGGTTATTAATATCCATATATAGAGTTCCAATATCAGAAATTTCTACGTTCGGTACTATGGATGTTAGGTGTTCGATAAAACCTATAAAAATCTGATTGTACGTGGTTATATTACGATGTATTATGTGTGCATTTTCGTAAGTATGAATTACATCTTCCAGTGGTGTCCCAGCATCTATATTGATGTTAGGAGACGATGATATGATGTAATTTTTAATCGAAACAGACTTTTGTTTTTTAACTTCATAATTATGGGCGGATACTATGACGTCTCTATTAAGAAGTTTAGGATTTAATAGTAATTCAATCTGCCACATGCAATTAGGTATGTAAACACATAGTATTTTTTTTTGTTTTTTCATTTTATGGGCAGTTTTGATAAGAATATTTGGGTGTTTAATAATAAGAACTTATGTTCTTATATTTAAAGTTTTATGTCACATATGGTAGATTTTATGTGGTGTTAAATTACTCGTTGATATATAAATAAAAAATGTTGTCTACAGTTGTTGTTATGCATTAGCGAAAAGTTCGAGAGTAAATATGAGAAGTTCTAATCTATTTGGTAAGACATTACGCCAAGCTCCGTCAGATACCGAAAACATTAGCCATAAATTATTGGTAAGGGCTGGATTTATACAACAGATAGCGTCTGGTATATTCAGTGCGATGCCCCTCGGAAATAGATCACTGAGCAAAATTAAAAACATTATTAGAGAAGAAATGAATGGGGCTGGAGCACAAGAGGTTAACATGCCGGTTGTGCAGCCGATAGACATATGGGAAGAGTCTGGGCGTGCTGAAAATTTTTCACCTCCTTTAGCTTCATTTAAGGATAGAAGAGATCGTAAAATGATTTTGGCTCCTACTCATGAAGAATCCGTAACAATTATGGCTCGATCGGGAGTAACCAGTTATAGAGATTTACCGTTCATACTTTACCAAATACAGACTAAATTTAGGGATGAACCTAGACCTAGGGGAGGGTTATTAAGAGTAAGAGAATTTGAGATGAAAGATGCATATTCTTTCGATGTTGATCAGAACGGTCTTGATAAGAGTTTTGATGCAATGGTAGAAGCTTACAAAATAATATTTGATAGGTGTGGAATAGATGTTGTTATGGTTGAGGCTGATTCTGGTGGGATAGGAGGAAAAGATTCCAACGAATTCGTGTTGTTGACAAATAGTGGAGAAGATGTAATTTTGGTATCAGAAGATGGAGATTATGCAGCTAATGTTGAAAAAGCGGTCTTCGAAAAGACAGTAAACCCCTATGAAGAATTATCGGCAATCGAAGAGTTTCGTACGCCGAGGATAAAATCAATTAAGGAGCTTGCTCTTAGTGAAAATGTTCCAGAATCAAAAATATATAAATCTGTACTATATACGATAGAAGATGAAGTGATAATAGTAACAATAAGAGGTGATTATGATGTTAATGATACTAAATTACGTAATTTATTAAAAGGTAAAGAACCACGATTATCCACATTTGAAGAAGCTCAATCTTCAGGTATTATCCCTGGGTATGTTTCCGCGGTGGGATTGGATAGGTTTTATAGTGTTGTGGATGATTCAATTACTATGGGAACTAATTTTTTTGCAGGTGCTAACAAAAATGGATTTCATTTTCGTAATGTAAATTTCCCGCGTGATTTCAAGGCTGATCTGATAGGAGATATTGCGGAAGCAAAAGCTGGATATACAGCTAAGGGTAAGAAAGTT
>CAYRIG010000111.1:4843-5841 GCA_964424315.1 uncultured Dehalococcoidia bacterium
AGAGAAGAGGAATAGAAGTCGGACATGTTTTTAAATTAGGTACCACTTATTCACAGAAGATGAATACTACTTTTTCCGATGGAAATGGAATTCAAAAACATGTCCAAATGGGGTGTTATGGTATAGGTGTTGGGAGATTATTGGCTGCAGTGATTGAAGCGAATAATGATGAAAATGGGATGATTTTACCTGCATCTATTGCTCCATTTGAAGTGTATATAGCAGGGATTAATTACACGATAAAAATGTTATAAGTAATGCTGAAAAATTGTACAAATCTTTTATCGATAATGGTATAGATGTTTTATTTGATGACCGTGATGAACCACCTGGCGTTAAATTCAAGGATGCTGATTTGGTGGGTGCACCCATCAGAATAGTCGTAAGTTCTAAGAGTATAAAAATGAATGCAGTCGAAATTAAACTTCGGAAAAATAAAGATTTTGAGTTGATTTCATTAGATGAAATTCAAGATAAGATTTTTGATTTATTACCTTTATTATGAGATAACATATTCAAGATACATTCCTTGTAAAGTTGTCATTAAATGAATGTATGATGTGTTCATACATGTTAGAATTGGGACCAAGTTTGGCTCAGTGTGTAAAGAGCTTTACTTTGATAAAGTGGGCGGGTCCCACTTTATTTTTTGTTTAGATAATAGAAATTTATACGGAGGTTCCGATAGTGAAGAGTGATCTTTTGCTGGTTGTCACTCAGTTGGCTGCTGAACGGAATCTTCCGCAATCCTCGGTGATTTCTGTGGTTAAGGCTGCTCTCTCCTCAGCGTACCGCAGGGACCCTGCTGCCGGTGGTCAAGATGTTGAGGTAGATGTTGATTTGGAGAAAGGTGAAGTTACGTTACATACGGTAATGCGTATTGTTGATGAGGTTGAAGATCCTGCCATGGAATTAACTGTTGAACAAGCTGCCGACATAGGTCATGAAGTTAAATCTGGGGACTACATCATTACAGGTTCCTTGGAACATGTTCCAGG
>CAYRIG010000112.1:0-5841 GCA_964424315.1 uncultured Dehalococcoidia bacterium
AAAACTTTCTTAAAATACTCTAATAAACAAGTTCGTGTATGTCGAATATTTTGCCTGTTATCAAATATAAAACACGTTCGCTTATATTAGTCGCTCGATCTGCTATACGCTCAATATTATGAGACACCCATAATAAATAAGTCGCGCGTTCTATCGTTTTAGGGTCAGAAATCATAAAAGTAAGTAGTTCTCTGTATACCTGATTGTATAATTCATCTACCTCATTATCATCTCTGCAAACTTGAATAGCTAATTGTTCGTCTCGATTAACTAATGCATCTAAACTTCTAGATAACATTTTAGAGGATTTTTCAGCCATCCTCGGAATATCTACCAACGGCTTTAACATAGGTTCTTTGCCTATAGACAGGCTAATTTTAGCAATACCTTCTGCATAATCTCCCATTCGCTCCAACTCTTCAGCAATATATAGAACGGATATAACCGTCCGTAAATCACCTGCCATCGGATTTTGTGTTGCAATAACACTTATACATTTTTCTTCGATCTTATTCCTTAAATCATCTATCAAATCATCATCATCAATAACGGTTTTTGATAGCGGCAAATCTCTATTTTTCAGAGCCAGAACGGAACGATCTATAGATTTTTCTACCATACTTCCAAGCACAAGCAGTTCGTCTTGAATCTGTTGCAAGCTTCTATCGAAATCTGTCCTAGGCATTTAAAACCTCCGATATTAATAACATAACTTTAAAGCTGAACCATAATTTAACTTCAACTAAATCGACCTGTGATATATTCCTCGGTTTTTTGATTCTCAGGGTCGGTAAACATTTTTTTAGTGTCCCCGAATTCTACCAGATAACCAGCTCTATCTTCTCCAGTCATCAAGAATGCAGTTTCATCCGACACTCTGGCAGCTTGCTGCATATTATGAGTTACGATTACTATAGTAACATCATCAACAAGTTCTCTGATAAGTTCTTCTATAGATATGGTAGCTATGGGATCGAGCGCTGACGCAGGTTCGTCCATTAAAATGACTTCTGGTTCTACAGCTAGAGCCCTAGCAATACACAACCTTTGTTGCTGTCCTCCATATAATTCCAGGGCGCTTTTTTTCAACCTGTCTTTAACTTCATCCCATAAAGCAGCTTTCCTTAATGACTGTTCCACTGCTTCTTCTAAATCGCCTTTGTACCCATTTATTTTTAACCCGAAAGCGACATTTTCATAAATAGATTTAGGGAAAGGATTGGGCTTTTGAAAAACCATCCCTATTCTGTATCTTATTTCAGTAGAATCAACCTTAGGGTCATAAATATTTACGTTTTCAAATAGCACAGTTCCTTTGGCTTCAAAACTAGGAATCAAATCGTTCATTCTATTGAAACATCTTAATAATGTACTTTTGCCACAACCAGAAGGACCAATAAAAGCCGTAACAATATTTCTTTTTATGGACAAATTAACAGAATTTACGGCCTTGAAGGTTCCATAATAAGCATTAAGATCTATAGCTTGTATTGCGAGATTGGTATCTCCTTGGGTTACACCTTCTTGATCACTCATTAGACCTCCTTTGATATTTGATGCGTAGATAAACTGCTACAGCGTTCATAATGAATAATACTGCCAGCAAAATAACTATACCGCCAGCTGCAATCCCTCTAAAACCTTCCTGTGGTCTTGAGACCCAATTGAATATTTGTATAGGTAATACGGTAAATCTGTCCATAGGACCTGAAGGCACGAATGTCAGATATACTAATGCACTAATAGCGATCATCGGAGCCGACTCCCCAATTGCCCTCGACATCGCTAAAATAGTTCCCGTTAATATCCCAGGAAATGCCGAAGGTAATATAACATTACTAACAACTTCCCACCTAGTTGCACCTAAAGCAAATGCTGCTTCTCGATAGGTGGTAGGAATCGACTTAATAGCCTCACGAGATGTCAAAATTATGATAGGTAGTATCAGTAAAGACATTGTCAAAGCCCCTGCCAACACACTTCTACCTAATGCTAAAATTTGAACGAATAATGCTAGTCCCAATAACCCATAAACTATAGAAGGAACACCAGCTAAATTAGAAATGTTGACTTCTATAAGTTTGGTAAACCAGTTTTTAGGCGCATACTCTTCAAGATAAACGGCTGCCCCAATACCTATAGGTATGCTGATTGTTGCTGTACAGGCCATAACCCAGACTGTACCCATTAATGCCGACAACAATCCGGCCTGTTCAGGATGTCTAGATGGATAATTAACAATGAGATTCTTACTAACCCATGGTAATCCTTTAATCAGAACTTCTGCCAATAATGCAATCAGCCCTGTTAAAGCAATCACTAATGTTATTATGAGAATAACATTTAACACTACACCAGTGGTTTTTCGATTATTGATACGCCTATCAAATTTTTGTTTGTTGTGTATTTGCATATAACCTAATACCTCACACCCCATTTACTAACTACGAAACTGCCGATGATATTCATAGTTATCGTCAAAGCAAACAACATTAAACCTACAGCAAAAATAGTATTGAATTCTAACGATCCGTGAGGAGTTTCACCTAAACTTAACTGCACAATAAATGCAGTCATTGTTTGTATACTTTCCATCGGATTGAATGTAAGCCGAGGAGTTGCTCCAGCAGCGATTGTGACTAACATTGTTTCACCGACAGCTCTTGATATCGCCAATAAAAATGATGCTATGATACCAGACAGAGCCGCTGGCACCACGACTCGAAATGCTACTTCGCCTCTAGTTGCGCCTAGGGCATAGGCAGCTTCTCTAAGAGACCTTGGGACAGCCACCATAGAATCTTCACTTAAAGATGCTACGAAAGGAATTATCATCAACCCCATCACAAGACCAGCACTGAGAGCATTAAATATTATCAAGTCGGGTAAGATTTTTTGTAATTGGGGTGTTACAAAAGTTAAAGCAAAATATCCATAAACTACAGTTGGTATTCCAGCCAGAATCTCTATGAATGGTTTTAAAATACTTCTTATCTTATTTGGTACATATTCAGAAAGGAATATAGCAATTCCAACACCTGAAGGTATAGCTATAGCGGCAGATATTATTGCAACCAACAAGGTACCACAAACCAAAGGGAGAACCCCATAGTCTCTAGGCTTAAGTATAGGAGACCATCGGGCACCAAAAATAAAATCGAACATTGAAACCACGTTAAAAAACGGCCAAGCTTGAACCAGCAAACTAGTAACTATACCTACTGTAGTAAGTATCGAAACAAGAGCGCAAATTAAAAATGCGTAACTAGCTATTTTAGATTTTCTATGCCTCCAACTATTAGATCTTTTACTTTTACCCATCTGATTTAAAGTAGTTCTATTCGTTGTCAACACATTACTCTCTAACAAAAATAACTAGGCTGCGACTTCGTGAAACCAACAAGGCTACAATCGTCTCTGGGCACTCTATCTGGTATTTATTTATTACACTAATGTTTGATTTATTCAATTTCATTCAAGTTTTCAGCATACACAGAAGCTGGTAAAGATATATATCCAACTTCATCTACTAATTTCTTACCGTGCTCCATATAGAACCTGACAAGTTCTTTAACTTCTGGCTTCTCCAAACTCTTAGCATTAACATAGATGAATAGCGGTCTAGACAACGGCGTATAGGAACCATCTTGAATCGTTATCCCACTAGGTACAACACATCCATTCCCGTCATCAACCGCGATTACTTTCAACTTATCCTTATTTTCTTCATAGTACGCATAACCGAAATATCCTAGGGCACCCTTATCTCCTGATATACCTTGTACAAGTACATTATCATCAGCACTAGCAGTATAGTCACTTCTTGAAGCCTGGGCTTCACCGTTTATCTCTTCTGTAAAGTAGTCAAATGTACCTGAATCTGTATCTGGACCATAAAGCCTCATCTTCTCATTCGGAAAGCTTGCCCTTACCTGATTCCAATTGTTCATCATCGACCCTGGTTCCCATATCTTCTTGAGTTCTTCAACTGTTAAGCAATCAACCCAAGTATTACTTAGATTCACTATAACTGATAAGCCATCAGTCCCTATTTTTAATGCATGATACTTAACGTCATTAGCATTAGCTGCATCTACTTCCTTTTGCCTTATCGGCCTAGATGCATCTGATATGTCTGTCTCGCCACTTGTAAATCTCTTGAATCCACCACCTGTACCCGACACTCCCACATTTACCCTTACATCTTTATGTAATTTCCCAAAATCTTCGGCCACTGCTTCGCTGACTGGGTATACAGTACTTGAACCATCTATCTCAACCGTTCCACTTAGTTTATTTGGCGGTACCGCTGCTGAAGAAGTAGTTTCGCTAGATTGCTCAGCTTCTCCAGATGAACCACAAGCAATCACTAATAACAAGCTTAAAACAGCGACAGCTCTAGTCATAATCTTCTTTCTATAAACAATTCAACTATTCTCCATATTATGTTTTTCCTTTAGCTATTCAAATATTAAGCATAATTATTTCTAATGTTGTTAAATAAGGAATAATTAAATGTTAAGGGAGTGTTAAAACGAACCAAGATTAACTTCACTCAGTTCAAATTAAACGCTGTTATCGAATCACTAATGCGTCAAATAGAGCACCACATATAACAAATATGGCTGAAGCGAATATAAAAAAAGTCAAATTGAGTTTGGAAACAAATTTCAGAACGATCTTGATGGAAACCAAGCCTACTATAAAAGCGGTTAAACAAGAAACTAAAATAGAAGTTGAAAAACTTACATCTGAATTAGTGAATATTGAGTAAAGGGCTGCAGCTATACTTGCCGGTATGCTCATCAAAAAACTCATGGTCACCGCGTTATTTTTCTCAACCCCTCGATACAAAAGTAAACTTATGGTAATCCCCGACCTACTTAATCCAGGCAAAACAGCTAAACCCTGACCTAAACCTAATATTAGACTATCCACTAACACCTTTTTGGGTATTGATAGCCTATCTTTAATTCTTTTATCTAGAGCAGGAGGAGTTGGCATAAGAAGGTTAACTGAATCATGAGTCACTTTTTCTGAAAATGACAGATCGTATATTTGACCAGATTCCAAAAACATATGTTGAAAATAACGTGATTTAAACAATGACATAAATCCAGTAATTATTAAGAATACTCCAATCACCAACATTCCTAGCGATCCTATCAACGGAGATGCGATTTCTACAGTTTTGATTATCGCTAATCCAAATAACCCACTCACAACAAACGATATCGCAAAAAAAACAGTTACTGAGTCCGGTCTTGAAGGCTTGAAAATCAAATTCCTTATCATATCGAAGATTTGTTTCCTAAATACAAATATTGCCGATGGTGCTGTGGCAAGATGCACAAACAAAGCATATTTCACTCCTGTTTCAAATGATATATCCTGTAATTGATTGATAGTCAGCCAAACAGCACCTTCAGAGCTAACAGGCAACCATTCAAGAACACCTTGAACCAATCCAATTATCACACCGTTCAACATTTATTCAGAATCCATTTCGAATCGATTTATACGGACTTGCATATTCATTGCACACATAACTTTCCAAAGAACATTTTTAGTAAATAAACTATATTTTTTTGAAGACAACCTCAACATCAGTTCCAATTCCTATTTCGCTGTTTATGGAAACTTCACCATTTAGATAACCAACAATATGTTTCACTATTGATAATCCTAATCCTGTTCCAACATCAGACCTAGACCTTTCTACTTTGTAAAATCTCTCAAAAACATGAGGTAAATGTTCTTTATCTATTCCTATACCATTATCAGTAACAACAATAGAAATTGTTTCATTGTCATAATAATAAGGATAAGGCTTTCTATCTT
>CAYRIG010000113.1:0-5768 GCA_964424315.1 uncultured Dehalococcoidia bacterium
AAAAGACACTTCTAAGATATTAAAAAAATTGGATCTTAGTCAACGATATATTGAAGATAGGCACGAAGTGATTGCGCTGACAAGAAACCCTAATAAGATTAGTAGTATTAGCGGTTTTAGTGATGTTGTTAAATTTGATTACAAATCAGACACATTACCAAAATCTATAAATAATGCAGATTTAGCTATCAATCTGACTGGTAAAAACCTTGTCACCAGGTGGACGAAATCTAATAAAAATAGTATTTACACTAGTCGTGTTGAATCTACAAAATATTTGGTACAAGAATTATCTAGATTATCTTACCCTCCACGAATGTTAGCATCTGCTTCAGCTATAGGATTTTATAGCGATAAAGATCCTGCAACAAAAACTGAAGATTCTTCAAACGGGATTGGATATCTTCCTAAATTATGCTTAGACTGGGAAAATGCTGCTTTAAAAGCAGAGTCTTTTAATATAAAAACAACAACTCTGAGAATAGGTATTGTAATATCTAAAAGAGGTGGAGCTCTACCTAGAATGCTTCTACCGTTTAAATTGGGATTTGGAAGTAAATTCGGTAACGGCAGTCAGATTTGGTCATGGATCCATATAGAAGATCTTTTCAGGGCACTAGAATATATAAGACTTAACAGTATTACAGGACCTGTTAATGTCGTATCTCCGCGACCTATCCAACAATCAGATTTCGGTAAACAATTAGCTAAAACTATTAACAGACCGTTTGTTTTCACTATACCGAGTATTTTATTGAAAATAGTTTTAGGAGAAATGTCTATAGAACTATTGAGCAGTAAAAAGATATCACCAACCTTGCTTGCTAACCATGGATTTGAATTCTTATACCCAGACATATCACAAGCTATTGACGCAGAAATAAAATAACCATATTGAAGATTTTTTTATTCAATTAATTTTGCCAAAACATCAATTATTTTAGCATCAGCCAAGTATTATTGTAGATAATAATATACTTTTATCGTTTTATGTATATTATAATATAACTTTCAACAATAAGATTATAAGTAGGTGGCACATATCAATGAAAGAATTTCTTTTAGAAACTCAGCAATCAATTTCCAAACCCAGAGAAGAGATATTCGAGTTTTTTAGCAATGCCGAAAACCTAGAATTTCTTACACCTGATTTCCTTAATTTCAATATATTGACAAAACTGCCTATAAAAATGCATGAGGGTACCGAAATTGAATATAAACTTAAATTGTATGGCGTACCAATTAAATGGAAATCATTGATAACTTCATGGAAACCATTTGAGAGCTTTGTAGATGAACAAATTAAAGGTCCTTATGTAAAATGGATACACACTCACATATTCGAATCAATTGGGACAACTTGTTTAATAAAAGACCGTGTCAATTACAAAGTATTTGGAGACTCTTTGACGAATAAGATTTTTGTATCATCCAATTTAAGAACGATTTTTCAATATAGAACAAAACGGTTGATGGAATATTTTGGAGAACCATCGGTCAATGAAAATGCCAACCACGATTTAGTAAAAATCACTGTAGTTTAACTATTACCAGTAAATATAATTTCAGGAGTAAATCTTGTTAACAAGTCTATTCACGTTTATAACTTCTAAACCAGGTAAATGGATTACTGTAACAACGTGGCTGTTAGGCAGTGTTTTACTGATTATGGCGGCTCCTGTATTGAAAGAATCAACCCAAGCGACAGATTGGCTTCCAAATTCTGCAGAATCAACAAAAGCATTCAATATAAGTGTGGAAGAATTTCCTCAACCAGGTCTCCCAGTAATAATCGTGTTAAGAAACCCTAATGGGCTTTCAGCGCGTGACTATACTGACGCGAAAAATATAGATAAATGGCTCGATACAAATAAGGGCGAATTAGGTATACAAAATGTAGTATCACTGTTCAACACGCCTCAGGCGCAGAATGAATTACTTTCACCAGATGAAACTACTATGACTATTATAGTAAACGTGTCTGGAGTACCGACTGAAGATACGTTCCAATCTTCAGTGAAAGAAATACGGAATTACGCATCGCAGTTCAGAAGCGACCGATTAAAATTAGAAACTGGTGGTCCAGCCGGCATGTATTTAGACATAATAACGGTGTTTGAGCAAATAGACGGACTGCTACTTATTGTAACAATAATTTTAGTATTGATTCTTTTACTTGTAATCTACAGATCTCCAATTGTGGCAATAGTTCCACTACTGTGTGTTGGGCTAGTTATGCAGTTATCCCTTTCTATAATAGCTTTTATTTCAGAAAACAGTTCATTTCTTGTTGTTAATGGACAATCAAGAGGGGTAATGACCGTCGTTTTGTTTGGTTCTGGAACTGACTATTGTCTATTTATTGCTTCAAGATTCAAAGAAGAATTAAAACGAACTTCTTCATCATTAGATGCTATGCGAAACACAATGAAAGGCATTGGTGGAGCCGTTGCATCTGCTGGAGCTACCATAATAATTGCTTCAGCAATACTATTAATCGCTGATTTAAAAAGTTACCAATCTATGGGTCCAGTAATTGGTATCGCAATCGTAATTATGACCGTAGCCTCTCTTACATTAGTTCCAGCAATACTGACTATCTTAGGAGCCAAAGCATTTTGGCCTTTCACACCTAAAATTAATACAAATACCCAATCTGACCAAACTACAATATACGGTAAAATAGGAAACATTGTACTAAAAAAACCAATATTCACATTATTAGCGACCGTTGGAGCATTAGGAATATTTATATTCGGCATCGTTGGTTCTGAAAAATCTTTTGACCAACTGGATAGTTTGCCCCAAAACACTGAATCAGTCAGGTCATTCGAACTTTTAAGACAAGGATTTTCACCGGGATTATTATCTCCAACAAATGTCTATATTGATATAAACAAACAAAATCATTTAAATCCAGAAATAGTTTCCGAATTAGATTTAATCGCTTTAGCTATCCTGGAAAACGAATTGGTAGACGATGTCTCTTATTTTGGTAGACCCTTCGGGTTCAATTCACCAATTGATACTGATGTTGTTTTGAAAGCTTACCAAACAGATGGACCTGATTTACAACCAATCGTTGAAAGATCGCAAAAGTTCACCTCTTTTGATCAAAATCTATTGAAGTATGAAGTTACTCTAAATATAAATCCATATTCAACTGAGGCACTGGACTTTATACCAAAACTTAGAAATACCTTATCGCAATCACTAAATAGTTCTTCTTTAATTCAACCACGTAGTTTCGTAGGCGGAGAGACCGCTGAGGCATATGACACAAGAACTGCAGCTGACAGAGACACATATTTAGTGTTACCACTTATCTTGATTGCCATAGGCATAGTCCTTGTTATTTTACTAAAATCATTAGTTGCACCACTTTATTTACTTATGACAATCATCTTCACCTATTTTTCTACTTTAGGACTTTCTATTTTTATTTTTAAACATATATTCAATCAAGATACGGTGACTCCAGGACTTGCTTTCTTTTTGTTTATTTTTCTAAACGCTCTTGGTGTAGATTACAACATTTATCTCATGTCACGTTTGAAAGAAGAGTCAGCGAAGTTACCTCTTGACATTGCAGTTTTAAAAACTCTTGCACTTACGGGTGGAGTTATTCCTTCGGCAGGACTGATTTTGGCAGGTACATTTTCAGCCTTGATGTCCCTTCCACTTCAAGATTTATTCCAACTTGGTTTTGCTGTAGCTATTGGGGTTTTAATGGACACGTTTATTACTAGAACACTAATAGTTCCATCTTTAGTTAAACTACTAGGCCGATGGAACTGGCGGCCTTCAAAACAAGTAAATAATATTTAACTCACCTTCAAATATCCAATCATCAACGTAAAAATGCTTCAGGTAATCCACCATCTACAGAAATAATCTGTCCCGTGGTAGATTCAAATTTATCTGTTAACAACTCAATAGCCACAGCAGCTGGATATTCAGGCTCTATTGATTTCCCCAACAAAGTTCTAGATGCATAAAAACTTGTTAATTTGCCCCTTAATTCATCTGTACTATCGGAATTTTCAAAAATAATTGAATATTTTTTTAAAGAGGAAATAACTCTATCTCTTGGAAACATTGAACTATTGTTTACCACTGTCGCAGGAGCTACTCCATTAACCCTTATGTTTGGCGCTAATTCCATGGCAAGTTCCCTAATTAAATGATTAACAGCAGCTTTACTTGTATCATAAGCTAAAGTACCATTTTTAGGAACAACTGCATTTGCACTTGAAAACAGAACTAGATTCCCATTTGTATTTTGGAGATTCCATATTTTCTTTGCATGAAGAGCAATATTATATGCACCCTCTACATTTACTCCAAAGGTTTTAGACCATGAAGTACTATTATCAGATTCTTTGTTTATCGTAGGATAATATCCAGCGGTAACTATTACATCATCAATCCCTCCATAGGCATATACTGCTGTATCAAACATATCTTTGACACTTTTTATGTTTTGAACATCAACTTTACAATATATAGATTTATTGCAACTTGAAATACCAGTACCGCCTACTCCAATACCTTCTCCATGAATTTTATTTATTTCATCAGATGTTGCTTTAGCTGAATCAACATCTATGTCTGCACACAATACGTGGGCATCATTTTTAGCAGCTAACAAAGCTGAACTCCTACCAATCCCACTCCCTGCACCAACAATCACTACTACTTTGCCAGCTAAAGATTTCTCAGGAGGCAATCTTTTCAATTTTGCATCTTCTAAAGACCAATATTCTATATCAAATGCCTCTTTTTGAGGCAATGAACTATATTCATCTATAGATTCACATCCTTTTATAACATCGACCGCCCCATTATAAAATTCCGCTGTTACTCTAGATTCACTTTTATTTTTTCCAAACGATAACATTCCTACGCCTGGTATTAATACAACAGTCGGATTTGGATCCCGCATTGGAGGCGAATCAACCTCTTTATTCTTATCGTAATATTCTTTGTAATAAACCCTATATTTTTTAATTTCTCTTAACATGTTTTGCTTTAAATCTTCTAACGATTCATTATGAGGATCCCAGTCAACAAAAAGTGGTTTCACTTTAGTTCTTATAAAGTGATCAGGGCAAGAAGTCCCCATCTCTGATAAAGACTTGCCTTTATGGCTATTAACAAAATCAACTACACTTTTATTAGTTTCGACAGTTGCTATGAAAGATTTGTTTTCTGAAACTAATCCTCTTACCCAAGGCAGGATCTCATGTAACACCTCTAACTTACGAGACTTCCCTAAATCTTGATATTTTGGACCACCAAATGAATCAATACCTTTATCATATTTTTTAATATGTTTGGCGGCGATATCTATGAGTTCTAGAGTTAATTCATAGCATTCTTTGGATTCATCAGCCCAATTCACTATTCCATGTTTTCCCATAATAATTCCCTGCAGATTGGAATTATTATCGCAAGCCTTCTTCATAATCATAGATAAATCAAATCCTGGTCTTTGCCAATCTGTCCATAAAACGCGTTTGCCATATATCCTTTCAGTTACTTCTGGACCATTTTTGCAGGCTGCTATGGTTATAGCTGATACAGGATGCATGTGGTCCACATGTTTGTATGGAATTAAAGCATGAAAAGGAGTATCTATAGATGTAGTTCTTGGGTTCAAATTGAAAGTCGTTTGACCATATAAACTCACTAAATAATCTTCAGCTGCGGTTTTTGGACCTTTAAGTTCACTTCTTGAATATATTTCTTCTAATTGTTGAAATTTA
>CAYRIG010000114.1:0-4772 GCA_964424315.1 uncultured Dehalococcoidia bacterium
TTAAATGGGGTAAAACGAGTGGTATTAGGTAGTACGGGAGATACTATGACTGGGTATGAGATGGAATATCCGTACGGTGAATTAGCGGCTGGCGAACATGGTCTTTTGCCAAATTCATGGGACCTTATAGATGAAAAGCAACCTACTCGGCCTAAGAGTCTTTACGGTGCATGTAAGATATTTTGTGAAGCTTTAGGCCATTTTTATTCTGATCGGTACAATATGTCAGTGATTTGTATTAGGCTAGGAGGAGTGCTGCCCAAAGATATTCCGACAATGCGGCGACAATATCCAGGATACCTCTCCCATTCCGATTGTATACAAATGGTAGATTTATGTTTAAGTGCACCGGAATCGATAAAGTTCGACGTTTTTCATGCTAGTTCTGATAATAAACATAGCTGGAGAGATAATAGTCGCGCCAAAAATATACTCGGGTGGAGACCTACCGGATCAGCAGATAAATATGAAATTGAAGATGCAGGAGGATGGCACCAAGTTTTGGCAGAAGGGCAGAAGTTGCGTCGTGAACCGGGTAAACCTTAAGGATAATTCCGTGGAATAACCTGTTGAGTTCAACCTCTGTTAGGAGGATAGGCAGAATATCCTAAAAGATATCTTGCCGTGGCCGAATATTGTTTGGCTTGCTCTGGTGACAATACTCGAGTGAAATCAGACCATGGTCTGATCCAAGATCTTATGTAGTAACCCAAAATTGCTCTTCTAGGAGTATTTGTAATATTTTCGCCTGATTTATGCCACGTATGAGATGTCCACATCGCCAGCGAACCTGCTGGGGCAGATAAGACGATTTCGTTTTCGATATCATCATAACCCCATCCAGGCTTTTTCCGACTAAGATGGCTTTTTGGTACTACGTGGGTTGCTCCATTATTCACAGTGAAATCATCAATTATCCATGCATTTTGGACTGCTAAAGGTATTTCTGGTAATGGTTCAGGCATTTGTGTCAAAGGAGCATCTATATGCCATGCTCCACTTCCGCCTGAATTTGGGCCGATACTTGTTGCACTTATGTCTGATAAAACGCAATCTTCATCTAACATAGCTCTTACTAAACTTAGCAATACAGGATGTTCTATCAACTGTTCGCATTGTTTCAGTTTAGCTGGTAAATTCCATATACGCTGAGATTTATCGTAATCGAAAAGGGTAGGGACATGAAGGAAAGATTTGTTCATTTTTTCAGGTGGCAAAGGCCATGGAGTATCATGATTCAATTTTCTAGTGTGTTTTATACGATTCATTAATCTTTCACTTTCATCTTCACTTATCTTGTAAGACTTAATTAAATATTCACGTAATGATTGGTCATCTTCGTTGTCATTAATATCAGAAGGATTAAATGGTTTTTCACGTTCTTGTTTGAAAATACGGTCTACAGATTCGCTCAATACTTTGATTTCATTGGTATCCAATAGGTTTTCGATGACTACATATCCTTGTTCTTTAAGGTGGGTTGTAGCCGCCTGTTCATCTAGATTATAAGCGTCGAAATTACTCATTAGATATCTCCATTTTCAAAATTGATCAAAGCTGTATAGATGTTTGTTGAAATATCATACATTATTTTATTGTTGTTGGATAATTGAAGTGAGCCCTCCGTCAACTATTACTTCACTTCCAGTCATATAAGATGACATGTCAGATGCTAAAAACAAGGCTGCTTGTGCAACTTCTTCTGGTTGACCATTTCGTTTAAGAGCACACATATTTGCTGACTTTTTTGCTTGTTCTGGAGTTATACCCAGCTTTTCCCATAAAGGTGTTTCTATTGCTCCGGGCAATATCGCATTTACTCTTATGGTTGGTGCATAGTCAGCAGCCAATGATCTTGTTAGTGCCAAAACACCACCCTTAGCTGCTTGATAGGGAGTGTTGTAAGCATATCCTCTAATCGAATGCACTGAGCCAGTTATAACTATTACTCCAGATCCTTGTTTAGTCATAAACGGAACAGAATTGTATGCCAGCATCCATGTAGCTTTAAGTCCGATATCAACTGTGTCGTCCCATATCTGTTCAGTTGTTTGTAACGCATCTACCTTTGGGTTTATAGCAGCGTTACTATGTACAATATCGATTTTCCCAAACGTTTCGATTGTTTTATCAACTAATGTTTTTACGTCGGCCATTTTACTGACATCAGTTTTTACAAATATTGCATTTCCTGAATTTGTATTGATTTCATTAGTTGTTTGTATGCCACCTATTTCATCGATGTCGCCGATCACGATTTTTGCTCCATGTTCGGCAAATAAATTTGCTGTAGACCTTCCAATACCAGATGAACCTCCAGTGATGATTGCGACCTTGTTATTTAATAGCATAAAACCTCCAATTTCTTAAAGATTCAAATAGATGAATGTATGTTTATATGAATAGTTTTATCGACATGAAATGTTCCTAGATACTATTGAATTAGTGTATTTCCTCTTATACGCTTTAATAATTACTGAAATTATCAATAATTAACAATTACCCTAATATATACCGAAATGGTTACTAAATGTTAAACATAATCAATTTAAGTAAAGAATACGGGGACAATATATTGTTCTCTGATCTCTCCTTTAACGTTCTTACTGGTGACCGAATAGCTCTTATCGGAGCTAACGGTTCAGGTAAATCAACCCTTATGGATATAATTGCAAATGAAAATACTCCGGATAATGGCAAAGTTACTATTAAAAAAAATATAGCCGTAGCATATTTGAAACAAGATAATTTTCGCTTCCACGATAAACCCTTATTACAAGAGGTTTTAGAAGAACATGAAGAGGTTATAAATTTAAGACAAGAATTAACTGAAATCCATAATTCACTAGCTGATGAAACCGATAATCAAAAACAAAAAGTATTGTTAAGACGAATGTCTGAAATCAATGATTACTTTGAATTTCAAGATGAAAATAATAGTGAACATCAAGCTAAGGCGATTTTGTCTGGCCTAGGATTTAAAGAATCCGATTTCGAAAGGTCTGTAAAAGAATTCAGCGGTGGATGGGGAATGAGAGCTTCACTGGCTAAAATATTGTTTTCTAAACCTGACGTCTTGCTTTTAGATGAACCCACTAATCATCTAGATTTAGAAGCGAATTTATGGTTTGAACAATATTTGAATAATTTTAAAGGGGCAGTTGTAATAACCTCACATGACAGAGCATTTTTGAATTCAGTAGCAACAATGGTATTGGCAATTGAACCGGGCCATGTCGTATTACAGAAAGGCAATTATGACGGATATGTAAATGCTAGAGAAGAAACCTTAAGAATAAAGCAGGCTACCGCAGCTAGAATAGAAAAACATATTGAAAAACAGATGAAATTTGTAGATCGTTTTCGATCTAAAGCAACTAAAGCGAGCCAAGTACAAAGTAGGTTGAAGGCTCTAGATAAAATCGAAAAAATAGATTTGCCTAGAACAACCAAAAGAGTACGTTATTCCTTTCCCGAACCTCCCCGTAGCGGTAAAGAAGTAATCAAATTGGATAAATTAAGTAAATCATATGGCGATAATGTTGTGTATAAAGAAGTTGATATGGTTTTAGACAGAGGTGATAAAGTCGCTTTGATAGGACCTAACGGTGCGGGTAAATCAACTATGCTTAAGGTACTTGCAGGTGTTTTAGATTTTGATTCCGGTACAAGGCGCTTGGGTCATAATGTTGTAACAGGATATTACGCCCAACATCTACTCGAACTACTCAATGTTGAAAACACTCTGATACAGGAATTACAGCAGGTGTCACTATCGGCTACGGACCAAAATCTAAAAAATATATTAGGAGGGTTCTTGTTTGGCGGAGATGACATAAATAAAACTATATCTGTTTTGTCCGGAGGAGAAAAAGCCAGGATTGCTCTAGCGAAGTTATTGATACAACAAAACAACTTGCTGTTTATGGATGAACCTACGAACCATCTTGATATTGCTTCAAGAGAAATTTTAACTGATGCATTAAATGATTACCAAGGAACGTTATGCTTTATCACTCACGACCGTACATTAATACATCAGGTCGCAAACAAAATAATAAAGGTAGAAAATGGCGTACCTATAATCTACAGAGGTGATTACCGAAGTTATTTAGGGAACCAAAGCAGTGAACCATCGACAAATCATGTTTCTTTGCCAGATGAAAGGCAATCGGGAAATAGTCAAACAAAGCGTAGCGATGAAAAACAACAACAAAGGAAACTTGAGAACAAATCAAGAAAACTTGATAAAAGAATTAAAACGATAGAATCTGAATTAGAAACAAAAGATATTGAAATAAACAAATTAGAATCATTGTTTGCTAATCCAGAAAAAATTAGTGATACACAGCAACTTGCTGAATATGGTCAAAAACATAAAATTGTTCAAAAAGACCGTTATAATTTAGAAAAAGAATGGGAACAGTTATCTAGCGAACTAGAAACTATAACTGCTGACCTTAAAGAGCTCAAATCGGTTTTTAACATTTCTAAAAATAATTGACCAATTATTTACCCTGAAAACTTAGCATCTAATTCCTGGTATTTCTGTAGATCAACCACGCTTTCAAATTCGTGGAAACTAAGCATATCTTTGTATCCATTTGTAGTTGAATTAGACTTTATATGGCTAGCTAAGGATCTCATAGAGTGAGCAGTAGCAAATATACTAGTAAGAGGATATAGAATTATTCTAAATCCAAGAGATTCAAGTTCTTCTTTTGGTAGACTTGGTGTTTTGCCACCTTCTATCAAATTTATAAGTAACGGTA
>CAYRIG010000114.1:4782-5742 GCA_964424315.1 uncultured Dehalococcoidia bacterium
AATTGTCCTGATTTCCTCCACCGTTTTAGGAGCTTCAATAAATATGACGTCAGCACCGCTTTTTTCTAATGTTTTACCTCTTTTTATAGCCTCATCAAGACTATGTGTTCCTCTGGAATCAGTTCTTGCAATAATAACTAAATCTGAATCGCCTCTAGCATAATCTGCAGCTTTAATTTTTTCGACATGGTCTTCTAAAGGAATTACTGATTTCCCTTCCATGTGGCCGCACCGTTTTGGCCAAGACTGGTCCTCTAATATAATCGCCGCGGCACCAGCATTTATGGATTCTTTGACTGTCCTTATTACGTTGATAGGATTTCCGTATCCGGTATCCATATCAGCTACTAAAGGTATTGATATATGATTGGTGATTTTTTTTACTCTTTCTATGTTTTCAGACATTGTAAGTAAACCGATGTCAGGTACTCCTAGGGTTGATGCAGATAGTGAAAAACCACCTGCAAATAAAACATCAAACCCACTGTCTTCAAATATTTTAGCGCTCATAGGATCATGGACCCCGGGAACTATTATTGATTTGTCGCCGTTTAAAAGTTGCCTAAGTCTTGTAGATGTATTCATAGTCTAATTCTCTCTTTTGTAATTTAAATATGCATCATTATAAATCAATATCTTTTAGTATGAGCAGATAGGGCATCGTTTTATATTCTAAAATTTGTTTTGTCTTTGAATAATGCGTAAATGCCTATGATAGATACCAAGATTGGTATGAAAGGTAACATAAAAGAAACCGTTCTTACCCATGAAAAAAGATCTGGTTGTATACCTGAAACCTGGACCAAATGAGATTGCCTTAAAACGAGGATATGAACTCCTAATATTTGGGAAATTCCAGCTGCGATGATTGTCCCTGAAATTAAAAGTAAACTTCTTTTTTTTGTCGAAATAGCCATAGCTAATATAAGAGATAAAGCAGGTATTAACCCATATGATAAT
>CAYRIG010000115.1:0-5711 GCA_964424315.1 uncultured Dehalococcoidia bacterium
TTATGAATATAAAAGAAGAAGTGAAACAGATTTTTGATAAAATATCAAATTTAACGGTGCGTCTTTGACGTAGAGTCCAAAAAGAAAGAAATAACACAACTCGAGAGGCAGTCATCCGAGGAATCTTTTTGGTTAAATTCCCAAGTTGCAGGTCAAAAAATGAAGCGGTTAACAATGTTAAAGGATGACGTTGGTACTTTAGAAAACTTACAAAAACAAGCTGGTTCGATCATCGAATTCTATGATTTGGCGATTCAGGAAGATGATCAATCTTTAATAGTAGATTTAGATTCAGAACTACAAACATTAACCGAGAAAGTCAACCAAATTGAATTCACGGCTATGTTCTCAGGTCAATATGATAGAAGAAATGCCTTGCTAGCGGTACATGCTGGTTCAGGAGGAGTTGAGGCACAAGATTGGGCTTCAATGTTGCTCAGAATGTATATTAGATGGGCTGATCAAAAAAAACTTGAAAATAAAGTGATGGATGTTTCCCCGGGTGAAGAGGCAGGTATAAAAAGTGCAGTTTTGCAAATCACAGGAGATTTTTCATATGGATACATGAGGTCAGAACGTGGTGTCCATAGACTTGTTAGAATGTCTCCATTTGATGCTGATCATGCAAGGCACACCTCATTTGCATTAGTTGAAGTAATGCCCGAAGTGGAAATGGGTGCGGATATAGAATTAGACCAGAACGATGTGCGAGTAGATGTATTTAGGGCTGGTGGTCATGGCGGACAAAGTGTGCAGAAAAACTCGACAGCGGTTAGAATGACACATATACCAACAGGTATTAAAGCTATTTGCCAAAATGAACGGTCTTTACACCAAAATAAAGAAATTGCTACTAAAATTTTATTGGCTCGGTTAATGGAACGAGAAATGAAAATGCAGGCAGAAGAAAGGTCAAAGATAAAAGGAGATCATGTTTCTGCTGAATGGGGGAATCAAATTAGGAGTTATGTGCTTCACCCATATCAAATGGTTAAAGACCATAGAACTAATTTCGAAATGTCTGATTCAAACAAGGTTTTAGATGGTGAGATTAATGGTTTTATAAATTCTTATTTGCAAACAGGATTGAGCTAATAGGGATAGAATAGAAAAAACAGATAACTTTATTCGATTATAATCGTTAATAAATAAAAGGACATGTAATTCGCTTAAAGGTGGTTAGCAGTATGAAAATAATTAATAAATATTTATTGGTAGGTATTATTATAGGATTGTTGGGTTTGTTTGGTTGTGGTGGTGAAGACGTAACACCCGAAAATATCAGCACTGTAGAAAAAATTACTACTGATAAGAGTACAGTTTCTGAATCAACGGCGGTATTTAGAAGGTTTTGGAGTGATCCTCCTACACTTGATCCTCATCTTACTTCTGACACCACTTCTGCGGGAATTGTTGTTGAAGTATTCAGTGGATTAGTTTCATTGAACACAGATTTGCAGATAATACCTGATATAGCCGAAAACTGGACGATTGAAAATGGGACAATATACACTTTTACGATAAGAGATAATGCTAAATTTCATAACGGCAATAAAATCACAGCTCAAGACTTCAAATGGTCCATCCAAAGAGCTGGTGATCCTGCTACAGCATCACCGGTAGCAGACGTTTATTTGAATGATATTGTTGGAGCAATGGATTTAATTGAAGGTCGAGCAGATGAAATTTCAGGGATTAAAGTTATTGATGATCGTACTTTACAAATAACTGTCGATGCTCCAAAGCCATATTTCTTGGCAAAATTAACCTATCCTACAGCATTTGTTTTGGATAAAGAAACCGTACAATCTGGAGGTAGAGATTGGTGGATAGATAATCCTGTAGGTACCGGTCCATTCAAATTAGATGAATACAAAATTGGTGAAAGGATTGTGTTGGTCAAAAATGACGATTATTATCGAGAACCTGCCAAAATTGCCAAGGTATACAATCACCTTGCTGGTGGTCAGGGAATGGCGATGTACGAAAATGATGAAATTGATGTAGTTGGGGTTAGTATGTTCGATTTGGATAGGGTATTGGATCCTGAGGAGCCATTGAATAAAGATTTAAGGGCAGTTCCTCCATCATTTCAAATTGGGTATATAGGTTTTAATGGAGCTATGGCACCTTTTGATGATCCGAAATTCAGGCAAGCATTAAATCATGCCGTAGATAAGGATTTAATTGCCAAAGAAGTGATGTCAGGTTTAATTAAACCTGCCTATTCAATTCTACCCAAAGGGTTTCCTGGGCATAGTCCAGATGTGGTTGGTTTGAATTATGATCCAGAATTAGCTAAACAGTTGATGTCTGAATCACAATATGCAGATTCTGCCACCAGACCTAGAATAACAATAAGTGTTCCCGGCACCGGTGGAACGATAGGGTTGGATTTAGAGGTCATAATTGAAATGTGGAAGCAAGTTCTAGGGGTTGAGGTTGACATCCAACAAGTTGAATGGGCAACATACCTGGATGAACTAGACAAGCAATCTTTTCAAGCTTATGCTGGTTTGGGTTGGTCAGCGGATTATCCTGACCCACAAGACTTTTTAGACATTTTGTTTCATTCAGAAAGTAGCATGAATCATGGAGCATATTCTAACAAAGAAGTCGATGCACTATTAGAAAAAGCTAGAGTAGAACCAGATGTTATCAGTAGAATGTCCCTTTATAATAAAGCTGAACAACTGATACTGGACGATGCAGCTTGGCTGCCTTTGTGGTTTACTGGTGACAGTTATATATTAGTAAAGCCTCATGTTAAAGGATTTGAAATGACTCCTATGATTATTCCGAAGTTACACTTGATAAATTTGGATAGTTAAAGTTAAATAATTCACGAGACGGTTTTATTTGTGAATATCTAAATAAATGGGAAGCGCCTGACAAATGGGGATGTATATAGCTAGAAGATTATTTTGGTTGCCGGTTTTGTTGTTAGCCGTTTCACTGGTTACATTTTATTTGTTCAGAGTAGCACCAGGTGATCCCGTAACGGTAATGCTTGGTGCAAAAGCTAGGCCAGAAGCTGCAGAGAGGTTAAGGCATGAACTAGGATTGGACCGTCCTTTTTGGGTTCAATATTTTGATTATGTATTTAGTTTTGCGAGAGGGGATTTTGGAGAGAGTTTAAGATACCCTGGCCAATCTGTTAAAGACTTAATAATTCCTAAAATGTGGGTGTCGGCACAATTAAGCTTTGTAGCTTTGGCTATTAGTGTGATATTTGGATTGCCATTGGGATTTTACGTTGCTCATAAACAGGGTTACGCAATAGACCCGATTATTATAATAGCCGCACTTTCATTAATGGCTATATTGCCGATGATTAGTGTACCGACTTTATTGTGGATATTTTGTTTGAAATTGGGATGGGTGCCATGTTCGGGTTGGGGTGGGCTATGGGATACCAGAATCATTATTCCTGCAATTACATTAGGAACACCGGGTATAGCGTTTTTTGTGCGACTCATGAGAGCTAGTACGCTAGATGTTTTAGGTCAGGACTTTGTCAGGACAGCCAAATCAAAGGGTTTGGGGGTATTTACTATAGACTCCAGACATGTTCTTAGAAATGCAATTATACCTATTGTGACTATATTAGCTTTTTCATTAGCGGGATTAATAGGTGGAGCGTTGATAACAGAGAGGATTTTAGGTATTCCTGGGATAGGATATTTTGCTGTTGAATCAGTATTCCAAAGGGATTTTCCCGTATTAATGGCTATTACTATGATTGCAGCTACGTTTTTTGTAATCGGTACTTTATTAGCGGATATTTGTTATACATTGATTGATCCTAGAATAAGGTATAACTAACAAGGTTAAGGTAAATTGGTTACTTTAGATCAAATAGAATTAAACGAAGATAAGCCAAAAGGACATTTTTCCAGAGCTTTATCTAGACTGGTTAGAAAAAAAATTGCAGTTTTTTGCCTAATAGTAATAATTGTTATTTATTCCTTAGGAATATTTTCGCCGGTTATTTCTAGATATTCTTATTCAGAACCAGATTATCAAGCAATTCGTCAACCACCTAGTTGGGAGCATTGGGCTGGTACTGATAGAGCAGGACGAGATTTATTTACAAGAGTCCATTGGGCTGTTCAAAATACTGTTATTTTAACCATGGTAGGTATGTTGAGTGGCGGATTGCTTTTGGGCGTAACTTTAGGTTTGGCAGCTGGGTATTACGGCAAGGTTGTAGATGCATTGATTATGAGGTCAGGGGAAGTATTAAGTGTTGTGCCTACCTTTTTCTTAGTTTTGATGATTGCAGCTACATTGCGAGGTCGAATCAAAAATGGAATGATTTGGTTAGAGGATAATACCTTTTTGAGTGGATTGATATCTGCAGGTATTGCTGATTACTTGGTAATATCTTTTGCTCTTGTTGTTTTTGGATGGTTTAGTACTGCTAGATTAGTTAGAGGCCAGGTATTGTTTCTAAGAGAATCGCCATATGTCGAAGCTGCTAGAGCTTTAGGCGCGTCAACTCCTAGAATATTATTCAGACATATTTTGCCAAATGCAATTAGTCCATTGATTGTGAGTATTACTATGAGTATGGGTACTATGGTGGGTGTTGAAATATTCTTGAGTTGGGTTGGGGTGGGTATTCAACCGCCTAGGCCTAGTTTGGGGATCATGCTATATGAAGCTGGCCATGTGAGTGTTTTACGAAATGAGCCTTGGATGATTCTTGCTCCCGGTATAGTAAGTTGGTTACTAATCTTTTGTTGGAGTTTATTGGGAGATGCGCTAAACGATGTTTTCAATCCAAGGACGCAATAAGCATTCTATAAAGCCACGTGGGTTAATAAGGTTTTGATTTAAATAAAATCAAAAATATTAATAAGCCTAAAATACTCAGATCTATGTGGGCAGTATTATTTACAGCGAATAAATTGCAGCCACTACTTGGTTTTGTATCTGTATCGTTCGGGTTAGTTTCTAGTCCACCTTTGGTGATCTGAGAATCGGCATTAAAGCTAAATGGTTTAATAGTTTTTATAGGTTCGGCAGTGGGTACGATTAAAGATGATTGGTTTTCTGTATATTCTTTTGCTCCGATTTTATTACGCCAAGTATTTTCAAGGGTTACAGTGTCAAAACTATAAACTTTTTGCATAGCATCTTCTAATTTAACATCTGATTTTAATTCGGATAGTAGAGAGTACATTTTTTGAGCGCCATATTCTGATATCAAATATGTTACTATGCTTCGAGAAGCACCGTAAAAAATTATTGCATCTTCTGGTTTGCCAGGCATTGTAATGCCTTTTGTTATAATGGGCACTCTATCGGTAGCTACAGCAAATTCTAATGCGATATCATAAGACATCGCAGGGTCTATGTTGGCCCATTCTGCTAAACCTTCATTTAGCCAAGTTGGCACCTTTCGGAAAACACCTTCTCCTGCTCTGTGCACTAGTATATGAGTTACTTCATGAGAGGCAGTCCCGATTGAATTTCTATCCCCTCCTATTAAATGTAAAGTTCCAAAATTGGAAAAAGCTTGGCCTTCAGTAATTAACTCTCTGCCTTGGGTGGAACTTTGAGGTGGTTGTGCATCAATCATTTCCTTGCCGTTGTTGTACATTGTTACCATGATAGGGTCATCGATGTCCGCACCTAAAACCGGGCCGACCTTCTCTAATGTTTCCACGATTGCGTCTAGTATTTTTTGAGCTCGTGATTTGACA
>CAYRIG010000116.1:0-5710 GCA_964424315.1 uncultured Dehalococcoidia bacterium
TTGGCATTCTATTGTTTTTTTGGTAATTATAACAGTAATGGAAATCATTATTCAAACTCCTGGTTTTTATATGCATCTTCAAGATGCAGTGTTGTTTGTGCAATTTTGTATAGATGGATTTATTCATATTGCTTCACAAATTAAGATCTAGTTAGTGCACTTTCTAATAATTATTGTTTTGGGAGCGATTTGGGGAAGTTTTGCAAATGTTTGTATATATCGACTACCAAAAAATAAAGAAATCATAATTCAAAGTTCTTTTTGCCCAAATTGTAAAAAAAAAATTCAATGGTTTGATAATATTCCAATTTTATCTTTTATTTTTTTGTCAGGAAGATGTAGAAAGTGCAAGAAATCAATTAGTCCGAGATACCTAGTTGTAGAGTTTTTAGGGGCGATTTCTTTTTTGTTCATTTATCTAAATTTTGGATTAACTATAACAACATTATTATTAATGATTCTTGCTATTTTCTGTATCATTATTTTTTTTATTGATCTTAAGTATTTTATCATTCCGGATTCTTTAACTTTTCCTCTAATGATTATTGGTTTTGTCAAATCGTTCGATCCTAATTTGAATACATCTATTTTTCCAAATTATATAAATTCTTTAATCGGGGGAATTTTTGGATATTTAATTATTTGGTTAATTATTTATTTTTATAAAAAGATTAGAAGAAAAGAAGGAATGGGTCTTGGCGATGCAAAGCTATTAGCAGCAATGGGATTTTGGTTTGGTTGGGCAGGTATTCCTTTTATAATATTTATATCTTCATCTGTTGCTTTGATATTGACGATTCCCTCATTAGTTAATCAAACAAGAAAGATGTCATCTAAAATTCCTTTTGGACCTCATATTATTGTTGGATCTATTTTATATATACTTTTCTCAAATCAAATTAAGATGCTTTTGCTATAATGGAAAAGTTTTTGTTCATTAACATAGCTATCTCTGCATTTAATGTCTTTATTATTTTATATGCTTACTCATATAATTTTTTTCCAAAAAAATGGAGAAAAAAAGTTAATCAAGGTACTCTTATTGGGATGGCATTAATTTTTTGCACCATGCTGACTATGTTTGCATGGATTATTTACTCCTACTTCAAAATATTTTCTTAAAAATTTTCTCTCCAGGAACGTCTATAAGAATCTGCTTCGCCTGGTGCAGCGACTTTTATAACCAGCGTTGACTTGCCATCATCAGACAAGCCAGCTATGTTTGCAAATAGCCTACCAGCAAATACAACTATTTCAGACAAAATACCAAATCCAACGAAATGGCATGGGTTCGTACCAAACTGCGAAGGAGTTCCACCGATTAGATGTGAATTATTTGTCCCACATTCATCATCGGCGCTACAAATAAAAGCAGCTCCCACTGAACATGGATTATCAGCATTCGGTTGGTAGATAGGAAAATAAACGTTTCCTTGATATATTGTTGGCTCTGCTGTAACTTTTTGACTATTAGCTAAGTGAATTTTCCAACCTGGTTTTGAACTAGAAATCGGACAATTAGCCGTACCTCCTTCAGCATTTTCACAGTCATCTAAATCTTTTGGAGACGTAATATTTTTATATGACCAATTTGACATTGGATCTTTAATTCCAAGCAATACGTTATCAATAGGAGGTTCGCCATCATCTATGTCAGGTATCATATTTGGATCTTCATAATCACCTGTTCCCATATATAACCAGACTTTGTTGGTATCTCTTCCCACAGCAATATCCATGGAATGATACATAAATCTAGCGTTTTCTTGATCTGTTAGTGCATTAAAAAT
The DNA here is from genome assembly GCA_964424315.1 of uncultured Dehalococcoidia bacterium. Taxonomy (GTDB): domain Bacteria; phylum Chloroflexota; class Dehalococcoidia; order Lucifugimonadales; family OSU-TB39; genus OSU-TB39. The sequence continues at coordinate 1,791 of CAYRIG010000116.1, forward strand.
CTGTGTGCTATCGTATAAATTAATTTCGTTACCATCGTCACCATGTGTCATACTAGTTAGGTTCACTTTTGTAACTTTGCCTTCAAAGTCATTGATATAAACTAGAGCTCCTCTCCAAGGAATTCCGGGTGTCATATCTGGAGTGACAACAACTGGTGAGGCAGGTGTAGCATTTGTAATTCTATTTTCTCTACTGTCTGGAATATCAATTACTTTTAATATTCTTCCTGGAATATCTTTATCTTCAAGATCTATAACAAAAAGATTTGATCCAACACCTCTTCTCATACTCATTCCACCTCCCATTACCATGACATATTTATCTTCACGGGAATTGTCACGTGCCGTTGGACTAGGCATTCTAAATATTCTTGGAGATGACCAAGTATCTCCCATAAAGGCATAACCAGAATATGCCGCCGCCGCCGCCGCCGCTGCCGCTGTATCAGCATCATCCTCATCACCTGCCGCCGCATCACCAGTTAAAGCAAGTTTACTAGTATTAGCTATAAAAACTTCAACAGAAGTAGCATCGGTAGTTGCAGTGGTATCGTCGGGATCATCTACTTCATGTGCTCTGAATCTTTTAACTGATGTATCTGTAAATACTATTGTTAGTTCAGAACCAGTGTCATTTACGGTATAATCACCACTAGATAATAGTTCACCCTCTAAAAAAATTTGAATGTCCTGACTATTCCCATCATTTACTAATAAATTATCATGCATTTCTAAAGACCATGTCCATGTGTTACCTTCATAACAACCATTAATGCCATCTTCTCTAAAAGTTTGACCGGCTGCTGTTAGAGCCGCTTCAGTTTGGCAATCAGCTAAAGCATCTTTTGCAGCTTCATCATCAGCATTTTCTATGTTTAAGTGAGCTTGCATAGCTTCTAAAGATTGATCTAAACTATAACTTCTCTTCATATAAGGATATCTTGCTATGGTTCCGAGATGATTTGCAACTAAAACATTATTATTCAAAGTATCATTATAAATTGAAAATAAATGTTTTGGACCTCTTGAGTTTTGTGTTTCCGCTTCCGAGATATCTAAAACTGAATATCCAGCTCCACCTCTTCCATATGGGATTACTGCAATTGTTCTCCACTGTTTACATTCGTCTCCGGCATTAAAGCAATCATGTTTAGTTGAGATAAACATATCGTGAACAACTGGTGATCCATCAACACCAAATATTGAATTTGTGCCACCTCCATCGCCTTCTTCGTTTAAAGAGACGTCAGCAACCTTTGGTAGTTTAGCTGCTATAAAAGGAGGTATAAAAGCCCATCGTTCTTGCCCGCCATCTGTGCAAGCACTATCATTTTTATCGCATCCTCTAAATGCATGGAGCATACCAGAGTTTGAACCGGCAAGGAGTAGAGTATCTCGTCTTTCTTGATCTCTGATGTAATGTCCATAATTGTTACTAGCTCTAAAAAATGCTTCTTGGTTTCGACCAATAAAAGCTGTGTTGGCATTTGGAGGACCAACTTGAACGATTTGAGAATGATAAATATCACCTATGATGTGACTCCGCCATTTATCAAGAACGCAATCTCCACGATCAGGCTCATAGTTGAAATAGTCATACCCTCTAACAAAGTTAATTAGTCCGCGAACATCATCCGTATTTCCATCTACTATTGAATCATCGTTTGTCAGGTCACGGCAATATGTTTGTATTGTGCTACCTGTTCCGTCTGCATTTTCTCTATGAAAATCTACAACCTCATTACCCAATTGTGAAAAAAGATTTCCAATTGGTACAGCATTATCAACCGTCCAGTTGTTCCAAGCATTAGCATCAGATGTAATGTAGTTTCCAATATCTCCTAAAGGAGACCATATTTTTCTACTTTCTCTTATAGTATAGGTTCTTTCAGCTGCGCTCCAATTGTTTTTACATTGGTTAGCACCACATGTGCATATTATATTTCCATCGTCATCTTCAATTAAATCGCATAGTCTTCCATTCGGCTCTATTGCTTTTCTATTAATTGTTCCCTTCCATTCTTGACGTTGCGTATAGTCAAATTGAGCTTGGTATAGCGAACCACCTTCTTCAATTGTAGCGGTTATTGAAGGAGCAGTAAAAGAAAGTCTATTTGCAACGATCTGTTCTATTCTAGTCTGCAGTTGGGTTAATAGAGAGTTGGGTGAATCAGCAAGTATTACCGGCACGCAATCATCGTCGCCTTCAGTATCACATGAACCTGCTCGAGCCATTAAACCGAAGTTTCTCAATCCATTTGCACTTACACCGCCACCATAAGCAACGACGAGAGTTTTAACACCATGAGTAGTTCTTAATGTTTCTATTCTACCTTCTGCAACAGCATGACTATTCCATGCTCCATCTCCAATTATAATAACATAATTTTTCTGACATGGTAGTTCATCAGTTTGCTCTGGAGAAACAGCAAGGTCGCCAAAGTAATCCAAAGCCAAACCAGAAAAAGCCCTTGCATCAGTTCCAAAAATTAAAGGAGTTCTATTCACTTCTCTCACGATATCAGCATTGGTAAGTCGATCGACCCCTACTCGAATACAAACTCCTCTCCAACATGGAAGAGAATTTCCGCTACCAGAAACTCCAGGATGTTCGTTATCCCAACTAGTATAATAGTCAGGGTTTCCTCGTCCCCTGTGAGCAGCCCTTGTTCCAATTATACCCGGAATTCCTGCTGACCAATGACCATAACCAAAACTGGCTCCAGAGGCTAAAGTTGGCTCAGATACTATAGAATTTATAGCTGCCTTAGCACCGTCCATTCGAGATCCCATACTTCCACCCAATTCATTTTGCCATTGTCCGCTGGCATGATCTTTATCGAATGTTTGAACACTTGGTTTACCGCTGCCTACATAAACTAAAGCATTGCCATTTCCTGTATTTTCGACACCTTCACCTACAAAAAGTCCTCTAGGCCAGTGAAACAAAACATTTGCATTACTGTCAGTAACACCTCTACCCTGTGATCCTTGTTTCCAAACTTCTGTTAAACCAGCTGCCGTCATTTCATATTTTGTAACTTCATGTGTACCTGTAGCTATATAGATTATGTCATCATCATCGGGATCTAATTCAATCGTTCTGGCCGCAGGATGGCTTGTTGTACTCGCAACACCGTTATCATGAGCATAAACTACATCCCTAGCTTGTGGACAAAATCGATCGCCGTCCGCTACTAAAGGATACCTATTTATATCACCCCAGCCTGTTGCATAAAGAAAACTTGGAGTTCCATCTTGTCCATCCATTGCAATCCCAATAGAATGTGTAATTCTCCATACTGCGGCTCCAGCTGTAGAACATAAGCCCGCATTTGCGGTAGGCATACCAGTGTCAGAATCTAATTGCGCTGAATAGATTCTCCTCCGATTTGAACCAGCTGCAATCAAATAGGCTGTTCCATCAATATTTCTTACCGTCATGCTTATCGGTCTAAAACCAGGCCAAATTACACCTTGGCACTCTCCAGCAACATTTAGCATGACTATTTTTCTACCTCGATGATCGGCTACATAGATACGATCATCCGTAGCATCGTTTGTATTCACCCTATCAATTCCCATGCTGAATGCATTTCTTAGTCTTGTATCTTGATTTCCACAGTTAGCATCTCTTCTAAATCCTCTAAACCAACCATTATTTCCAAAAGTAGTATCCCTTCTTTCTGTGCCATAATTAATTTTTGTGAGACCTCTTCTTCGCATTTGAGAAATAATTATATCTCCATTGTCAGTTTCGACTAAATCCCATGGCGAGAACATACCATCCCCAGGTATAGTTTGAACTCTCATGCTTAAAGAATTATCCAAAAGAAATAATATATTTACTGGAACGTCGCCTGATCCTGATCCAGGAGGAGGATCTTTTGCTAGAATATTTTCAATTGAAAATAATAATA
>CAYRIG010000117.1:0-5656 GCA_964424315.1 uncultured Dehalococcoidia bacterium
ATCGAGTTATATCGAATGGATCACATGCTGAATATGTAAACATTCCCAAAAACTTGATGGCTAAAATCCCGGATAATGTTCCCAATGAAGAAGCAGTATTTACAATACCATCCGCAATCGCGTTGCAGGGGATTAGACTTGCCAATCCCACTATGGGAGAAACCTTTGTGGTAACAGGACTTGGTCTGATCGGGCTTTTGACTGTTCAACTTCTAAAAGCCCAAGGATGTCGTGTATTGGGGATTGACTATGACTCTAAACGCTGTGACTTGGCTCGCGGTTTTGGTGCTGAAGTGGTGTACTTATCTAAAGGTGAAGACCCAATTTCAGACGCTGACCATTTTACCCAGGAGCGTGGCGTCGATGGTGTGTTAATCACTGCCGCTACAAAAAGTAACGAACCTGTGCATCAGGCTGCACAAATGTGCCGGAAGAGGGGTCGTATTATCTTGGTGGGAGTTACAGGTTTGGAGTTGAATCGGGATGATTTCTATGAGAAGGAATTAACGTTTCAGGTATCTTGTTCTTATGGTCCGGGAAGATATGATCAGAATTACGAGGGAAAAGGTCAGGATTATCCATTTGGGTATGTGCGGTGGACCGAACAACGGAATTTTGTAGCCGTTCTGGATATGATGGCTGAAAGTAAATTAGATGTTAAGCCTCTTATTACACATCGTTTTCCCTTTCACGAAGCAGAACAAGTTTATGATGTATTATTAGATGATAAATCAGCAATCGGGATTTTGTTTGAGTACGATAAAAAAGGTGACAAGAAAGAGGGACAGGAAAGAACAGTTAAAATAGAAACATCAGAAACAGTATTTTCTGTTCCTGGGGAGCCAGTTGTCGGGTGCGTTGGAGCAGGGAATTTTGCCAAACTCATATTGTTCCCATCACTGAAACAGACCCCGGCCCGGTTAAAATTGGTTGCAGATTTAGACCCTGTAGCAAGTACACATTCAGCGAAAAAATATGGCTTTGAATATTCTAGTACTGATTACAAGAGAATTCTCGAAGATTCCGATATTAATACTGTTTTCATAACTACTAGACATGATTCACATGCCCGGTTTGTAGCTGAGAGTCTTGAAGCAGGTAAAAATGTGTATGTTGAAAAACCTCTGGCTTTGACTTATGGTGAATTAGAGAATATTCAAGAATCTATCATACAACATCCATCATCCATACTTATGGTTGGTTTTAATCGTCGTTTTGCTCCACATATTGTCAAAATGAAGGCATTATTGGATGCAAGAAAACAACCTAAATCTTTCATATTTACTATCAATGCCGGTTCCATTCCTGCTGATCACTGGACACAGGATCCAGAAGTGGGTGGGGGTCGAATTGTTGGTGAAGCCTGCCATTTCATTGACCTGATGCGTTTTCTATCCGGCAGCCCAATTGTTGAATGGTCAGTACAAAGCATGGGAAATGATATATTAAAAGATAAGGTAACCATTAATGTAAAATTTAAAGACGGTTCCTTTGGTTCCATCCATTATCTTGCGAATGGTAATAAACGGTTTCCAAAGGAGCGGATTGAGGTTTTTTGTAGTGGAGGCATCATTCAATTAGATAATTTTCGCAAAATGAAAGGATACAGTTGGCCAGGCTTTAATAAAATGAATATGAGACGACAGGATAAGGGACACAAAACTGAAATAACTGCCTTTATTAATGCTGTAAAAAATGGAGAATCTTCACCCATTCCATTTGATGAATTATATGAAGTATCCAAAATCGCTATCGAAGTGGCGAATTCCATTTAGGATTAGTCTATGAATCTAATGCTTATCAATGAATCGTATTGAATACTGGCACAGGATTGTAAAAGCCTATCTACTTCCTACCACCAGCCAATTATCATTCTGGCATGGGACACCGGAAATCAATCCAGTTCCAGACCTTGAATATCCCAAGCCCTACTACATGAAATTTCATTACAAGGCCAAATACGATGGTCATTTTGATGAGCAAGGTATACCTATGTTGGATTATCATGGCAGCATAGGACTGCAGTATAATCCCATTGCTATAGCTCAATATGGTCTGGGTAATTATAATTTATATCTTGATACTAACGACATAGAGAACCTTAATAAATTCTATGCTGTTGCAGACTGGTTGACAGAATCACTTAAGCCTAACCAAAAAGACGTTTACGTTTGGCACCATTATTTTGATTTTGAATACCGCGATACTCTAAAGTCTCCCTGGTACTCTGGTTTAGCGCAAGGTCTTGGACTATCCGTGTTAGCCAGAGCCTATGAGGAATCCAATAAACAAGAATATTTGGAAGCTCATGAGAAAGCTTGGGTCAGTATGACCAAAAAAATTGATGAAGGCGGTGTTATTGATATTGATAAAGACGGGAATTACTGGATCGAAGAATACATTGTAAATCCACCCACCCATATTTTGAATGGCTTTATCTGGGCTCTCTGGGGGGTATATGATACATGGAAATTACTAGAAATTGAGCTGGCAGAGGATTTGTTAAAAAAATGTTATAGAACTCTAGACAAGAATATTGAAAACTATGATCATGGCTATTGGTCTCTTTATGATCAAGCTGGATTGCCTCTTAACAATATGGCAAGTTCTTTTTATCACAAACTCCATATTGTACAATTAGAAATTTTATCAAACCTGTCTGATAATCACACTTTCCAGAAGTATGCTGATAAATGGCGTTCATGTAACTCATCAAATTTCTATAAATACCGAGCCCTATTTAATAAAGGTGTTTTTAAAATTTTATACTACTAAAATATTTGACATATGTTAATTGATATCATTGCCGGTGCCCGTCCAAATTTTATGAAAATAGCACCAATTATTCATGCTATTCATAAAAAGAAAAACAATACATTGAAATATCGTTTGATCCATACCGGCCAACATTATGATAATAATATGTCAAATGATTTTTTTGAACAGTTAGAAATACCGCTGCCACATATCAACCTCGGAGTTGGTTCTGGCTCTCAGGCCAACCAAACAGCTCAAATCATGATAAAGTATGAAGAATTGTTATTAAAAGAACCCTCAAATTTGTGTTTGGTTGTTGGAGATGTTAACTCAACCATGGCTTGTGCTATTGTTGCACGAAAATTATGTATATCTATTGCACATGTCGAGGGTGGAATTCGATCAGGAGATTGGACGATGCCCGAAGAAATTAATCGAATAGTAACGGATAGTATAACAAACTATTTTTTTACAACGTCTAAATTCGCTAATGATAATTTGAAACATGCTGGGGTTCATGATTCTTCCATATTTTTTGTTGGAAATACGATGATAGATACTCTGTTGGCTAATATTGAAAAACTTAAAAAGCCAGGTTTTTGGGATACTTTTAATCTTAAAGAAAACGAGTATTTTGTGCTAACAATGCATCGACCTTCGAATGTAGATGAAAAAACTATTTTAGATGAAAACCTGCATACAATATTAGAAGGGGCGAGTGGTATGCCTGTCATTTTTCCGGTTCATCCCCGAACAGTAAAAAAAATTATCGAATTAAAAAACCTTCCACAAAATTTACATTGCGTAGATCCGCAACCTTATCTTGAATTCAATTATTTAGTGAAAAATGCAAAAGCAATAATTACCGACTCTGGAGGTATAACAGAAGAAGCGACTGTTATGGGAGTCCCCTGTTTGACATTGAGAAATACAACTGAGCGACCGGAAACTATTGAAATTGGTACTAACGAGTTGGTTGGTAGTCGCCCCAGTTCTTTATTACTATTTTTTGAAAAGATAATTAACGGTAAGTGGAAAAAAGGCGAAATACCTGAAAAATGGGATGGCAAAACAGGTGAAAGAATTGTAGATATACTAGTTGATGTACTTTCTTGAATAGTATATTAAAATTTAATTTTGGTCAATTTTCCAAAAGTAAGCAGCCTACTGTTTATTATGAATTTACTATAATTGTAACATTTATAATTCTATAAAATAACGAATGCCTCACACCGCAATACTGACCTCATATCCATTCCCAGGTTTTGCAGCAACATCTAATCGGGTACTTTCATTAGCAAAAGGAATAGCTGAAGATAAATATTTCAAAGTAACCGTTATAGGTCCTGGCCCAGATAGGAGTATGGAAGGGCAAAAATTAGATAGAGATGATTTCACTGTTTTGAGTGTCAATCAAAAGCAATATACAGGTAGCAATTTATTTATCAGAGGGCTAAATGAAGCTAGGTTATTTATATATTTAATTAATCGTGCAAATAAATGCTGTCCAGATATAATCATAGTAACGATACCATCCATTTTCCTTCTTGGAGTTACAATCATCAAGGGAAAAAATATTCCCATAATTATCGATGTAAGAGATCTGGTTTGGGAATATTTTATAAAGAAATCATTATTATATAGAATTGTTGGTAAATGCATGAAAAAGATTTGCATTATTCTGCTTCGTCAAGCAGATAAAGTTACTCTAACAAATCAAGCAGAGTATAACAGTTTAGTAAAATATGTTAGTTCTCCGGAAATTATTTATAACGGTTTGGATAAGAGTAGGTTCAACCAATTGAGATCCTTATCGAGTTACAGATCAAATAAACAAAGTGAAAAAATAAATATAACTTATGCTGGTAATATTGGATTTGCCCAAAAATTAGATACATTAATTGATGCTACGCGTGATCTTCAAAATATAAAAGTAACTTTAATTGGAAATGGTAAAGATTTTTTTAGATTACAAAAATATATAGATGAAAATCAAATTAATAACGTCGAGATGACTGGTGAATTGAATTGGATTGAAATTATTAATTACTATAAAAAAACCGATATATATTTTGTCCAAATTGGAAAAGAGTTTACGACTGCATTACCATCAAAAATTTTTGAATGTTTGGCCTCTGGGAAACCCTTGATTCTTGCTGCACCGAATGGTCCTGCAACTGAACTATCAACTATTTTTGAAGGACTTCATGTTGTTGAACCTGAAGACTCCGTTATGCTTAAAGATAAAATAACTTCCCTTATTTCATCAAAAAATGTTACTTATCCTAACAATATCAAGATAATTGAAGATAATTATTTAAGAGAAAATCAAGCATTAATATTCTCTGAAATGGTAGAAGAAGTATACTTTAATTCAAGAAGCAATATTACACATCAGGATATTTAAAAATGAATAATTTAAAATCTTTTTTACAAAATAATTCTGATAGAAAAATTATAGCAGTTCAAGGCCTTGGATTTGTGGGTTCTGTTATGTCTTTAGTTTGTGCTAATGCAGTTAAAGGTGAGTATGCAGTTATTGGCGTTGACTTGCCAAATAAACGTGGCAAAAAATTAATCAATGATTTAAACAATGGTATTTTTCCACTTATTGCCGAAGATCCAAAAATTGATGAATTTTTTAATAATACATTTGAAAAGGAAAATTTCTTTACTACAACTGAAACAGATGCCTACAAATTTGCAGACATTATTATTGTTGATATAAATCTGGATGTAGAAAAAGAAAATCATATCTCCGAAGAATTATCCAATTATAACATTGATTTGTCAGCCTTTAAAAAAGCAATTTCATCCATTGGCGAAAAGTGCAAAGAGGATGCCTTAATACTGGTAGAAACAACAGTTCCTCCCGGCACATGCAAGGAAGTAGTTACCC
>CAYRIG010000118.1:0-5620 GCA_964424315.1 uncultured Dehalococcoidia bacterium
ATACGTTGAACCAATTAAGAGATGATGGTTTAGAATTTTATGTAGGTATAGAACCCGAACATTTTTTAGTTGAAAAAACCTCTAATGGTGATATACAAGTGTGGGATCCTGATAATCTAGACACCTTAGATAAACCTTGCTATGACTTTAAGGGCATCGCAAATGTTAGCAGTTATTTGAGGCAACTTATGGATGGAATGGCTAGTTTGGGCTGGGATCCGTATCAATCAGACCATGAAGATGCTAATGGGCAATATGAAGTGAATTTTATATATGACGATGCTTTAACTACTGCAGATAGATACACGTTTTTTAAAATGATGACAAGTCAATATGCGAAACAACATGGAGCTATTGCCACACACATGGCTAAACCTTTTGCAGATAAAACAGGAAGTGGCGGGCATATTCACTTTCATGTGGCTGATGCCAAAACGGGGGAAAATTTGTTTTTGGATGAAAACGATAAAAGGGGTTTAGGTTTATCAGCTATGGCATATAGTTTTATAGCTGGCATTTTGGACCATGCAAAGGCTCTATGTGCAATTAATTCCCCCACTGTTAACTGCTATAAACGGCTTCAAATAGGTAGTGGATTGGTAAGTACAACTTCTGGTTTTACTTGGACTCCCGCTTTTGTTTCATATGGGGATAATAATAGAACTCAAATGATAAGGACTGCTGGTCCTGGTCATTTGGAAGATAGAACCGTGTCAGCCGCTAGTAACCCATATTTAGTATTTGGATCATATGTTACTGCTGGAATGGACGGGGTGAAGAGAGCACTTGATCCCGGAGATCCTTTTAGGGGAAACTTGTATGATTTAAGCTTAGAGGAAATAAAATCAAAAGGGATTGGAATTTTACCGCAAAATCTTATCGAAGCGATTGAAAATCTCGAAAATGATTCTGTCGTAGCGGGTTCATTAGGTGTTATTTATGATGAATTTATTGCTTTGAAAAAGGCAGAATGGGCTGATTATCATAAAACTGTTTCTAAGTGGGAAGTTGATAGATATCTAACTATGTTTTGATATGAAAAATGAAGAATTGATTTAGGAGAGTAATATGGGATCTACATCTAAACAAGTAACTATAGAATTTTTGGAGAAATTTGCTGAGGCATGGACTGGGCATGATATTGATTTATTGATGTCATTTATGTCAGATAATCCTATGTTTCAATTGTCCTCAGGTCCTAATATTGATGGCATGAAATATTCTGGTTTCGAAAATGTTAAACAAGGCTTTCAAGCTGTGTTAGACAAATTCCCTGACGGTAAATGGATTGAAGACAGTCATTTTGTTGCTGGAGATCGAGGTGTTTCCGAATGGACTTTCACTGCCACAGACAATGAAGGGATTCAGAGTAAGGTTAGAGGATGTGACATCTTTACTTTTGAAGAAGGTAAAATATCCGTAAAGAATTCTTTCCGGAAAATAATCATCTGAAGTTGGTAAAAAGTTTATCGGATCTGATTTGAATTGCACTTTTAAACAATATTCTAATGGATTGGAAATATGTCTTTTTTGATAGATTGTCCTAATTGCGGGATCCGTGATGTATATGAATTTAGGTCAGGTGGTGAAATCACGTCGAGGCCTGAAAAATCAAAAGATAGAAATTTGTGGGCTAAATATTATTATTTTAAAAATAATGTTGCGGGTGAGCAAGAGGAGTGGTGGTACCATGCCACCGGATGTAGGAGTTGGTTAATTGCGACTAGAGACACCCTAACGAATAAAGTATCAAACCCACGATTAGTTGAAGATGAGTTCAAATAATATGTCTAAATTGGACAAAGATAATGGGATGACTTCTCCAAAGTTAAGAAACATAGGATTAGATGTTGATTTATCCTCAACAACGGTATTTGAATTCGACGGTAAAAAGATAAATGGATATAAAGGGGACACCATTGCGTCTGCTTTGTATGCAGCAGGGACAAGGATATTCAGTAGAAGTTTTAAGTATCATAGACCAAGAGGATTATTGTGTGTTGAAGGCAATTGTCCCAATTGTTTAGTTACAGTAAATGGAATTCCCAATGTAAGGTGCTGTCAAAAACCTGTACAGGAAGGAATGGTAGTTAAGTCTCAAAATGCCTGGCCATCTTTAGCAGTAGATTTTATGAGTATCATAAATAAATTTGGCTGGTTAATGCCTGTAGGGTTTTATTACAAATTTTTCCATACACCTAAACCGTTTTGGCGTATAGCTGCAAAAATAATACGCAGAATAGCTGGCCTTGGTGCTATTTCCGAAACTTCCACTAGTGAAAGTAATCATAAAAGCAGTGATATGCATAGTGACGTTGTTGTTATTGGAGGGGGACCAGCTGGTATGTCAGCTGCTATAGAAGCTTCAAAGTATGGCTGTGACGTCACATTGATTGATAAATATAATGAATTAGGTGGTCATTTGCGATGGAATAGGCCATATAAAATAAAAGGAATTCATGAAGGCGATACATTAGTTACGACCGATTTAAGTTCAAAACTTATAGCAGAAATCAAGTCAAATGAATCAATACATTTATTGAATGACGGTTTTGTTTTCGGAGCATACGAAGATAATCTCCTAGGGATTAAACAAAACGACTGTTTTATTAAATTACGTTCAAAATCAGTAGTGGTTGCTACTGGCGCGCATCAAATACCACCTGTTTTCCAAAATAATGATTTGCCAGGAATCATGTTGTGTTCCGCAGTTGAAAAATTAATACGTTTGTATGGAGTAAAGCCGGGTAGCAAGGCCGTTGTGTTTGGTTCATCAGATTTAATTTATCAGACAGCTTTAGATTTGATTGATTCAAATGTTCAAGTGATGGCAATAGTAGATGAGAGAAAAGAAGTACATAATTTGGAGTTGCTGAGAGAAATCCAGAAAGGTCATACAAAAACATATTTTGGGTCTAAAATAGTAAAATCTAACGGCAGTAATCATGTGACTGGTTGCGTTATAAGTGCTGTCGATAGCGATGAAAATCTTGTGCAAATTGATTGTGACCTTTTGGCAGTTAACGATGGTATGCAGACTAATTTTGGATTGTTGCAGCAATCAGGGTTTCAGATTGAATACAATTCTGAAATGAATCAATTTTTGCCAGGAAATGAAGTTGAAAGTGTTTATTATGCAGGTAGGGTTTCTGGTTCGCTCAATTTGAACTTTGATTTATTATCTGGAAAGAAGGCGGGACTACAGGCAGCATCTTATGCAGGTTTTCATGTTGATGATTTAGACGATGGGATAAAAAACATTGACGATTCTATAAAAGCCGCAATTAAAACTTCAGAAAAATTGCAGCTAAAAGCTAACGATTTTGCATCTTTTGGCAAAACATTTATTTGTTATTGTGAAGATGTTTTAGCGGGGGATATCAAAAATGCGATTGACGAAGGTTATACTGATATTCAGACTTTGAAAAGATACACGACGGTAACGATGGGACCATGTCAAGGAGAAATGTGTCAGAATTCCTTCGCTCAAGTTTGCGGAAGCGGTACCAATGTAGATTTTGAGGGTGGTGGATTAACAACTAAAAGGCCTCCTTTAGCACCAATTCCACTCGTCTCTCTAGCTCGGCCAGATTCCATAGTACAACATTTAACATCGATTGACAGATTGCATAGAAAAAGCGGCGCTCAAATGGTTGATGTCGGTGCTTGGCAAAGACCATTAGATTATGGCTCGCCATTCAAAGAAGCTTTATCGGTAAGGAATAAAGTAGGTGTTATTGATGTAAGCACTCTTGGCAAATTAGATATTCAAGGAGATGGTGCAGGAGAATTATTAGATCGATTATACACCCATCGCTTTTCGAATTTAAAAATAGGGAAAATTCGTTATGGTATATTATGTGCCGATAATGGAACTGTAATGGATGATGGTACCGTAACCAAATTAGGTGAAAATCATTATTTTGTTACAACTTCTACCGCTGGGGTGGAATCAATTGAACAATGGTTCAAGTGGTGGTTGGTTGGTACTCGCAATAAAGTAAATATAGTGAATGTCACCTCAAATTATGCTGCCATAAATGTTGCAGGCCCCTACGCTAAGGATACTTTGTTAAAGTTGACAGACATAGATTTAGACGCGAAACAATTTCCTTATATGAATTCTAAGCATGCTGAGGTAGCTGGAGTTAGCAGTATTTTGTTACGTGTTGGATTTGTAGGTGAATCAGGGTGGGAGGTTCATTTTCCTTCTGAGTATGGCGAGTATATGTGGAAAAGAGTGATTGAGGCGGGAAAAGAGTTTGGGATAAGGCCTTTTGGAGTTGAAGCACAAAGGATCCTAAGACTTGAAAAACATCATATAATACCAAATCAAGATACCGATATTCTTAGTAATCCTTTGAACATAGGAGCTTCATGGGCTGTAAAGTTTGACAAAGATGATTTTATAGGCAAACACGCTTTAGTTTTTGAACAAGATAGAGGATTTGCGAATTTGCGTGTTGGGTTTGTAATGGAGGCAGATTTTGTACCCGATGATGGGGATCCAGTAATTATAGATGGTGAACCAAGAGGCAAGGTAACTAGTGCAAGGATAAGTCCGGTTATAGGTAAAGGTTTTGGATTAGTTTGGGTTCCGAGTAAATTTGCTGTTGAAGATACAGTCATTAATATAAGGATTGGTAATGACGACCTTCCGGCTAGAATCGTAACAAGTCCTATATATGATCCATCTGGTGAGAGATTGAAGATATGAATCCGATAGCTATAAGCGCAATTCATCAATTCCACGAAAAAAATAATGCGATATTGACCTCGACCAATGGCTGGATGATGCCAAAAAGATATGTGGGGATCAAAGATGAATTAGAAATTGTTGAAAACTTTGTTGGGATTCACGATATAAGTTCTAAAGTTAAATTGATACTTAATGGGGATGATGTTTTTCAAATTTTATCTGGAAAGGCTGAAGTGATATCTGAATTGAATCGTAAAGTTATGCTTATGAGGTCATTCAAATATGGATTTGAATTTATCTTAGCGGAGCTAACTAAAAATCAACATTTTGTTTTAACAGAGCAACAATTTAAAGATACGCTAACTAAAATTTGCCAAAAAGATATTTCTTACGTAGACATTACATCTGGGTTAACAGGGATAAGGTTGATTGGGCCAAAATCTCGAGACACTATTTGTGCTATAAGCTCGTTCGATATAAGAGACAAGATGTTTCCTGATTTGTCAGTGGCGCAAATTTCTGTAATGCATCAACATGCTTATTTATTTAGGACAGATATAGAAGGTCAATTATGCTATGACATATTTGTTGCACGTGAAATCGGTTTATATGTTTGGAATCAAATAATCGCTTTAGGAAATCCTATGGGTATTGCTCCTATAGGCACTCAGGTAATGGATGAAATAATTAGAGATGGAGTTACGTCTTGAGGTTTATATCTCCAAAAATTAAAAATATGTGGGCTCCAGCAGAACTTAAAGATAAATATGATGTGGTCATTATAGGTGCAGGTGTTCATGGATTATCGACAGCTTACTATTTAGCCAAAAATGGTGTTACTAAAGTAGCGGTTTTGGATAAAGGATATGTGGGTGGAGGAGCTAGTGCAAGGAGTACTGCGATAATAAGGGCCAACTATTT
>CAYRIG010000119.1:0-5590 GCA_964424315.1 uncultured Dehalococcoidia bacterium
TTTACAACATGGTTCCAATGGGGATAATCGATTATGTTTTGTGAACCAATAGCAAGGGAATCAGATTTTGTCCATGGTAGCGGTTTTTCTGATTCGCTAATGAGGTAAATTCCTCTTAATGCATCTTGAATATTAAATATTAATAAATATTGTGAATCTTTTTGAGTCAGGTATTTGCCTTTATTTGCTATACACGCGGTTTGTTCAATCCAGCCGTTGTTTTTAGCTTCTAATAAAGTGGTAGGTAAAAGTGTTTCAAGAGTTTGTTTACCACTACCTTGCTGTATATAATAAACATCACCAGCATTAATGATTGCTCCTCCACTATCTAGAGCAATATATCTTTCTTGAGTTGAACCAGAAGAAGTTAGTCCAATTATAAATCCGGCTGATATACCTAACACTAATAATATTAAAACTGTAGACATTAATATTTTTGGATTTTGGAGTTTGGCTAACATGAAATATTTACCCCATAGGAGTACATTAAATGATATTTTGTTTTAAAGTTGTATTCCATAGTTTTTGGTGTTTATTCGACCTCTGAGATTTCGAAGGTTCTAGTAGAATCACTGGAATCGGATGCACTTAAAGCACCTTCAATCTTTAAACGTTTTATGTGGTGGTCATCGGTTATCCAAATAGTGAGATTTACATTGGTGTTAGATGGTACATCAGGGACTAAACTTTGTAACAAGTCACTATTAACAGTCCCTTTTATACCTTTGTGAGACACATTATCTATCCATGTATTACTTCCATACTCAGTGTTTTGCAAACTTGGAACAATGCCAGATAATACATTTGCCAGATTTCCTGGTTCACCATTAGCGTTATTAATTATCATTTTCGATATTTCATCTGGGTCCGAATCTGAGTCGAGCTTTAAGGGATTTGAAGATGTTAAATTGGCTGTTATTTTTTGAAGAATAGAAGATGCTTGTGGAGTTGGAGTCGGCGAGATATATGGGGTCGGTGTTGCTCTTTCACCACTTCCTTTAAGGTTACAATCAAATGCATCGCAGTATCCTGCAGTGTTTTTACTCTGAAGGGTTTTACAGGAACTAAGTGGGTTATCAAAATGCACTAGAAGATTCCAATGCTGATAATCTATTAGCTCGGTTCCTGAAGCGACGAGATTTTCACCTAATTTCCAAGGTAGTGGCATTTCGTCTTTACTTATCAAGTAGATGCTGGTGAGTTCTCCTGTAGTAGTATAGCTTAATATGTAAGGTTCATTATCTTTAGTGGCGAATTTGCCTCTCCCAGGAAGACATAAACGCTGACCCGTCCATCCTTCAGTAACGGCAAGTTCCGTGGTTGCAGGCAATATGACGGTTTTGTCTGAACTATCTGAATTTAAAGAGAAATAAGGTATTTCAGGATCTGATTCAAATAAGGCGCTTGATGAATAAAAACCAACTGCAAAACCAATTATTAAAATAATTGCTAGGATCCCTAATATAATTTTTGTGTTTTTTAGTTTATCTAGGTTTATATTCATATCTAACTAAATAAAATGAGAAATTGGATTAGCTTAGTTATGGGTTTGAGGAATCATAACAGACTATTGCTTAACTGGATAGATGTATTTTTATGAGGGTATAGTTATAATCTGATGTTTGTCTTTACTCGAATTTATATCCTTGGAGTACGGAGTAGTTAATTAGTACGAAATATAAAATAATACTTTTGTTTTCCGTATTCATATTCCAAATATTAATACCTATTGTATTGTTGGCATTGTTGTTTTGGAGATGATTACAATAAATTAATCAAACAAAATCTAGGCTGAAATTTATTTATATTCTTCAGGTCCCCTAACTGATATTGCTATAGCCCCTGAACTGTTCAATGGGGATAAACTGTAAGATGTACCAGACTCTATCAGTACTACGTCTTTTTCTTTCAGGTTTAAAGAATAGTCATCTTCTTTGATGCGTAATTTGAGGCTTCCTTTGAAAATCACCCACCATTCGTCACTTACAGGACTTTTGTTGGTTTTTGTTGTTGATTTGCCAAACTTCACTATTTCAGCTGAGTTTCTATTATCAGAAACGACTGTTTGAGACCAGTGTGATTTTGCCTGATGGGCTTTAATTAATGAGTTTAATTTAGTATGGAGTAGATTTGGTGGCTTCAGGTTATAATCTATTGGTACCCAACGGGATGGAGATACTCCATGAATGTCATGGTTGCTATTAGGGGAAGAAACTGCTAGTCGCAAAGCATTGGTTTTGCCTTTTGGTCTTATGTCGTGACTATATCCTGCTGGAGCTATAACAACATCGCCAAATTCAGCTTGTAGTTTTTCATATTGTCCAACTTGCCATTGTGTGATGCCACCAATGTTAATCCACCATTCGTTGTAATCCGGATGTAGGTGTGGATCGGGTGGGGTTCCAGGGGGGCCTGAAATAAGACTGACTCTATTTCTTCCATCGCTTATTAGTACTTCAGACCATGGTGAATTTATGTCATGACTTGATTCCACATCACCTATATTTGTTAATTGTATTTGTGGATGTGAAGTTATGGGTAGGTTTGATTTCATTGCATACCTCTAAGGTTTGATAAATTTATACTGAAATGATAATGCTTTTTAGATATTTTCTCTAATCTATTGATTTGTATAGACATTTGTCCAACTTATTGTCTATACGTAATCTAAATATAAATCGGCTATTTGGTTACTTGGTTGTCCATCCTAATATACATGTGGTGTCAGACTGCGACTATTGTTAGTGTATAAAAGATTTTGCCGCATCATAGAATAATTGTGATGCCTTTACTGCTCTATATGCATCTCCTGACATTTTTTTCCCTTTATTGTGGACTGATTTAACTACAATATCTTCAAATTCTTTGACTTTGGGGTGATTCATTTGCCCTGGCAAACCAAGTGATTGTGCTAAGTCCTTGGGTCCAATAGCAAAGAAATCAATGCCTTCTACTTCCAATATTTGGTCTAAATTCTTGAGCACGTCTATATGTTCTAATAAAGCTATTACAACCATTTGAGAATTTGCATGTGACATATAATCTTTTCTTTCTGGTCCATATCCGAAATTTGTCGCTCGTGAAAATGATAGACTTCTCATTCCTTCGGGTGCATAACGACATGCTCTAGATAATTTTTCAGCATCTTCTTTTGTAGTTATATTAGGCCCATGGATGCCTTGAATGCCTCTTTCAAGAAAAGAGTGGATGGTAGCACTTTCAACATTTGGTACCATAGCGAAGGTTGTTAGACCGGACATCTCAGCTACACGTGTTTGGTCTTCTAGAGTGTCAGGGGTGAATGTGCCGTGTTCTCCGTCAAACAAAACGAAGTCAAAACCAGCCATCCCCAATAGTTCTATTTGTTCTGAAGAAGGAGAATTTAATTGACAGCCGTAAGATGTTTTGCCTACTTGGAAATTGGTCACTACTTTGTTTGTTTTCATTATCGCTCCAAATAATATCATTAGGTTTATTAATGGCAGGGCTATTACTCTTTTAAACGTAGTAATTGTTCCTGCTAACAAACTGATATTTAGTTCAACCTGATTTGAATTTATAGGATGATATAAAAAATAAAATTAATCCATAGTTGCCATTATTTTTATTGGGCTCTATATAGAGTTGATCGATTATTTTTTAAAGTACAATAAATATATTTCAAATCAATTACAAATAAATCTGCAAAGCTGTAACATATTTATATGAAACCTAAACTATACGGTATTATTGTTAGCATCTTAAGTCTTTGCGTACTGATTGTTGTAATTTCATGTGGAGGTTCTTCTAGTGAAGATATTGAAACTTCAACCAATACAGGTGAGCCTGAACAAAAGATAGTCGATACTCCGGTTTCTCTCCGTATCCCAACAGCGACACCTGAACCTACTTCTACACCTGAACCAACAGCTACTTCCGTTCCTCCAACTCCTACTCCAACTCAAATTCCTCCATCTCCTACTCCGACCAACACTGCCACTCCAACAATGACGCCAATGCCAGTTATGCCTACTCCAGATAGTCTTTTAATGACCATTCAAGCTATCTTAATCGGCGACAAGTATTGCAAAATGTTTGTTGAAGCTGAAGGCGATTCAGCTATCTGTAAAGTAGAACCTGCTAAAGATTCAATATTGATTTCATTATGGACTCCTAATGAATCTAAGATTGAAGTGTACAGAGATCTTGTTGTAAAAAACTTTCAGGAACAGGGATTAGATAAATTGAAAATAGTTTTCTCCGATGTCACTCCAATACCTAAACCCACTTCTGAAAATACTCCTACTCCCATTGTTGTAGCCAATGAATCAAAGACATACGAGCCTGCACATATTAGTAAAGTGATGGATATATCTGAAACCTATTGCGAGGTATTCTTGGCTGATAAAAGTCAGGGGGCAATCTGTCGCGTTCTAAAAGTAGATGAAGTAACTGTTTCAATAGGTACATGGTTGCCTGATAAGTGGGTTCATGAATCTGCTAATGAAAGAGATACACAGGTGCAAAATTTCAAAAAAGCATTATTGGAAGAAGTTGAAAATCAAAATCTTAGTATCAGAATGAAATTTACCACTGTTGAGCCGGAAGCAACTCCGTTAGAAGATACATTTGTTGGTTTAGTATACGAGATAATTGGCTTCGAATTTGAGAATATTAGCGTTATAACAGGCACAGAAGTTAAATGGATAAATAAGCATTCTTACTTTCACACTGTAACAGGAGAGTCCGCATCAGACTTATTGGATAGTCCACAACTTTCTCAGGGAGCAAGTTATTTGTTTAAATTTGATAAACCTGGCAAATACCAATTTATTTGTAAGTTTCACGAAGATATGAGAGGCGTAGTCACAGTTACAGACGAAAACTAAAATCATTTTAAAGGAAGGTTGTTATGCGCTTGAGTATCCAGCAAATAAATTATTTTAAAACTTTTGGGTATCTTGTATTTGAAAATCTTTTTGCAAATGAAATAAGTGAAATTATGCAAGGGTTCGAACGGGTTTGGGATGGGGTTGGAGGAGGGCATGACGGTAAAAAACATGACAAAAAACAAAGGTCTGCCATCCTTCCATTTATAGATAAAGATGAATACTTAAGTGCCCTTCTTGATAATGAAGCTGTAGATGGAATTGCTTCATCAATTTTAGGTGACGATTATAATTATGCAAGTAGCGATGGGAATTTCTATGTTGGAAATACCGGATGGCACTCTGATGGATATAATAGGAAAAAATATCTTTCTATTAAGATGGCTATGTATTTAGATACAGTTACTAACAATACTGGATGCCTGAGAGTTATACCTGGGAGTCATAATGTCGGAGACGTTTTCTCTGAATCTTTACAAGAAGCGTCACAGAATTCTAAACAGCAAAAACAAGAACAATTATGGGGCATATCTGGAGTTGATGTACCCGCAGTAGCATTAGAGTCTAACCCTGGAGATTTAGTTGTTTTTAATCATCGATTAAAACACGCCTCTTTTGGTGGTGGGGACAGCAGAAGAATGTTCACGATGAATTTTTCAGAGCGTTATTCAGATGAAGATTTATCTTTACTTAAGGATGACATAGGAAACCTTGCAAGATTT
>CAYRIG010000120.1:0-5574 GCA_964424315.1 uncultured Dehalococcoidia bacterium
AATTAAAATAATTTACCAAATATAAGTTGTATCGATGCTGTCTCGTTCGAATATTTATCTAGGTTTTATAAGTTTATCCGCAGTGTTTATGGTAGCCTCTTTGTACATGGCTTTACTATGGGCTCCGACCGAAATCACCCTAGGAGATTCACAAAGAATTTTTTACATACATATACCTTTGGCATGGTTAGGGATGTTGTCTGTTATCATTTTAGCTATATTCAGTATTGCATATTTAATAACTCGCAATATCAAGTGGGATAATTTGGCTTATAGCACAGCTGAATTGGGATTCATATTAATAACTTTAGTGTTAGTTACAGGAATGATTTGGAGCAAAGCTGAATGGACTGTTTGGTGGACATGGGATCCTAAGTTAACTACAACTGTCATACTGTGGTTTATTTATCTTGCTTATATTATGTTACGTAAATATGGACCATCAGATTTGAGAGGGGCTAGTTATGGAGCAGTGTTAGGGATTATAGGTGCTATAGATGTACCAATGATTTATATGGCAGCTAATTGGTGGTCATCTGCTCATCCTGAACTCAATATTGGACCTTTGTCAGATCAAAGTTCAAGTGTAAATTCGGAAATGATGATGACTCTTTTAGTTTCGTTAATAGCTTATACTATGCTCTACATCATTATATTGAATGAGAAATATGTGGTAAAAAAAGGAACAAATCTAATAGATGAGACTTATAAAAAAATATTTTAAAAGCTTGATTTTAGCGTTAGGTGTTTTATCCTGTATCTATATTGGCTTTCCATCAATTAGTCTCATAGAAGCTACTGAGATTGATATTGTTGAAAATACTGGTTTAGTGATAGATACGCAGGAGGATGATCCATTTGTAAAAAAATCTGATGAGTTACCGTATCTGTTCAGTGCATTTTTCATAACGTGGATTGTATTATTTGCGTATATATTTATTATTGCTAGGAATCGTAAAGAAATTGAATCTGAATTATATACTCTAAAAAATAGTCTTGAAGAAAGTAATAACGATTAAATGATTAAAATTTCGTCGAAATTAAATTGGTCTAAATTTCTCATTTCGATAATAATTCTTGTGAGTGCATTTAGTTACCTGGCTATAATAGCTTTTCAAAGTGCAACTGTATATTCATATACAGTAAGTGAGCTCAAACTTGCTAGTATAGAAGATAACCAAAGTTTGATCAGAGTTACTGGTAAGCTTTTACCAGGGTCTTATTTAAGGTTAAACGATTCTCCAGTAGCAGAATTTATGCTTACTGATGGAATAGAAAATTTAGATGCAATGCATAGTGGCGTGTTACCCGATTTATTCTTTAATGATAGATCTGAAATAATATTGGAAGGTACCTATACATCAAATGGAGTTTTTGATAGCCAAAGAATTATTGTTAAATGCCCTTCTAAATATGAGAGTGCTGAGTCAGACAATAATTGATTTGTGGATTTGATTAGAACAAATAAATAATTAAAGAACTATTGAGTGGCTATCCAATAAATCTTTTGTTGACTTAGTTTTTGATTTGTCGCTGATACTCTGAATGCGCTTCCCAAATGTCGGTCTATTTGAATCTTGGTAGAGTGTTCCTAATGGTATTCCACCTTTTTCTATAGCTGATTGAGCTGATTTTATGTCGCTAGAGTCGTGGTCTTCTTCAATCTGCCAAGCTAACGGTGCGATACCTTTTTTCAAATTACCTTTTAATTGTTCGTATGTATTGTGGTATGTCGTGCAAGGTGATTGCACGTGAACTATTGAGAATCCTGGGTGTAACATTCCTGAATACATTAGTTCAGAAAGGTCTTTTACTTTGCTAGATATTCCTGAAGCGATGTATGAAACACCTAGAGTCAAATACAATTTTAGCGGATTTAATCCGTCTACCGTGTTTCCAAATGGGGTTGAACTCGTAACATGACCTATTTGACTTGTTGGAGAACCTTGGCCTTTAGTTAATCCATAAACTGCATTATCCATTACTATCACAGATATATTCAGGTTTCTTGAGGCTTGTGGAAAAATATGCTCCATTCCAATGCTAAGGAAATCTCCATCTCCAGCCACCACTATTACATTAAGATCCTGGTTGGCCATCTTAACGCCCATAGCAATGGGTAGGGTTCTTCCATGAATGCCGTGTATGCCATAAGGTTGTTCTCCCTCAAGTACATGTACCATGTTTCCAGAGCAACCTATACCTGCTACAACTACAGTATTGTGTATGGGTTTTTCCAATTCAATGGTATATTTTTGTATTGCTGATTCAAGTGCTCTCCTAACCCCAAAATCACCACATCCTGGGCACCATTCGAAATCATACTCTGGGTTCTTTTTACTCATTGTATCTCTTTAATTTCCTTTATCTTTCAATGCTTCAATTATTTTAGTGTGCAGGTCGTTCACTTTGAATGGTAGTCCTGTATATTGGGTGATTGAATGTGCATTGATTTGGTAAGATCTTAAGAAAGATGAAAATTGTCCCTGATAGTTTAATTCTGGAACCAGAACCAATTTTTTACTTCTAAGTTCTTCTATCATTTTTTTCGGTAAAGGGTTTATGTACATCGTGTAATACCATGCCAAATTGACCCCTTCTTCCACCAATTGATTAAAAGCTTCTAGTGATGGTCCCTTAGAACCACCCCAAGGCATTATACATATTTCAGCTGTTTCATTTATTTTTTCATAGCTTTCGTTTTCTAATAAACTTAATTTACTAAATCTTCGGTTAGTCATCTGTAGATGTCTTTCTGGTAAATGTGTTGTGTCACCCATTGGATCGTGTTCGCTTCCATTTGCTACATAACTTCCGACAGAACCAGGAATTGGCATGGGAGATACAGTTTTATTTTCGTACCGTAAATACCCATTGTCACCTTCATATTTTGATCTATTATGGATTTCTATATCGTCGATATTAGGACGCTTAATATTTTGTTGTCTTTCAGCTAAAGAATGTTCTGTTAACAATACTACTGGGCCTTGATATTTTTCTGCCCAATTGAATGCTGCCACTGTTGCAGAAAAACATTCTTCTACAGTCCCTGGGGCAATTACTGGTAAACTTACATCGCCATGAGTAGGGTTTATGGCGGATAAGAGGTCGGACTGTTCTGTTTTAGTAGGTAATCCGGTGGAGGGGCCTCCTCTTTGTACGTTAGTTACAACAATAGGTATTTCTGCCATCCACGCCAGACCGAGTCCTTCAGCCATAAGAGAAAACCCAGGTCCAGCAGTTGCAGTCATGGATTTTTTACCTGCGTAGCTTGCTCCAATAATAGATGCAATTGATTCTATTTCTGAGCTGCTTTGGTATACAAATCTGTTATTTCCAACTAAATTTGCCTGCATCCACGTCAATATTGTTGTGGCTGGAGATATTGGGTACCCAACATAGAATTTCAATCCAGAATAAAATGCTGCTATCGCAATTGCTTCATTACCATTTATAAGGATTTGATCATGCTTTGGTGGAATCGGTTTATCAAGTTCGCCTAACGTCAGTCCGTTTTTATCACTTTCTTGATGACCAAGAAGCAGTGCTTGGATATTTGATTCAACAATTTCGGGACCGTATCTTGGTGGGGCCCATCTTTTCTTTATAAAATTTTCCAATAAATCTAGAGGAACACCTGCTACATTAGCGAGTGCACCCATGACCACCATGTTGGCAGCTCTTGTATTTCCAGTTGATTTAGCCAGTTTGCCAAATGGCAAACCTAAAGATTTGGTTTTATCCCCGGGATCAAATTGCTCTGAATCATATATTATGACACCTGTATCAGCTACTTCATTCCGGTGATTGTTGTAAGCTTGCTCGTTGAATGCAACTAGCACATCAACGGTATCTCCTCTGCTAAGGATTTCTTTAGTTGAAATTCGTGCTTGCATCCAAGTTGGTCCGCCAACTATCTGGGATGGAAAGGTTGCAAAGGTTTGTGAGTGATACCCTACTTGGGTAAAAGCAGTTGCGAGGCCAGTAGCTGTTGATAAAAGCCCTTGGCCACCTTCACCTGCAAAACGTACTACTAAATCACTTCTAGGCAAGAAGTCCCCCGATTATGCCCTAAACTCACTCAAATTTTAGCCCGAGCATATTATAAGCCCGGGCTAAATCGATACTACATTAAATAGGTTGAAAACCTTTGATTCTGTATATATTTAAATATAGCAGGGAAGTTGAGAAAGTGTCAATTATTAATACTTCTAAAGATTATATTGATGAACATAGAACTTTAATCTTGTGTTATTTGGGTGAATCCTAATGGGCATATGACTAAAAAAATAGCATCAGTTACCAATAAAAAAGCTATCCAAATTTCAAGGTTGTTTTGGTTAGCTAAAGCGATACTTTTATATGCACCTATGGCAGACAATAAAGTAGGTATCACAATTGGTATAAATAATAGAGGCAACACCAGTTCTTTATATTTTGTGTTTGCCGACATTGTTGCAAATAATGTTCCTATTAAACTTATTCCTAAGGTTGCAAGAATTGTGACTAAAGTGGTGTAAACCAAATCAAATTTTATATTTAATATGACGATTGCAATTGGTAAAAGGATTAATTCAATAATCACCATTATCGAAAAATTAGATATCATTTTTCCGAAATATATTGAGTCACGGCTTATTGGTGCAAGTAGTAACAAATCTAAATGACTTTCTCCTGCCTCTGAAGCGATAGTTTGGGCAAGTCCAGTTGTGCTTCCAATTACTATAGAAATCCAAAATATTGCTGGTCCTACTGTAACCAACATGTTTGGGGTGGGATTAATTCCAAAACTAAAAATAAACATTACTAGTAGCGAGAATGAAAACACAGATACAAGCAATTCTTTGCTGCGCGACTCGATGAGGATGTCTTTCCAAACAATACTGTAAATTATTTTAAGATAGCTCATTGTTTAGTTTTTTATATACTGCGGTTATTTGTTGTGAATCAATTGGGATATTGATCGTTTGATCTAGACTTATTGTATTTTTAGAAACCAATAATATGCGGTCAGCAATATTTACTATATTTTCAATGTTATGGGTGGTGATCAAAATTGTTTTACCAGATTCTTTAAACTTTTTTATCATTTCAAAAAGTATAGTTTTAGATAAATGATCCAAATTTGATTCTGGTTCATCTAGTAGTAGTAATAAAGGGTCGTGTATTAATGCCCTGGCAATGGAGATGCGTTTTTGAAATCCATGGGATAAATATCCGATTCGTTTATCTAAAACCTTATCTAGTTTTAATAATGAGCTTAATTCTTTTATCTTTTCATCTATATGTTGTACCCGATATAATTTCCCAACAAATTTTAGGTTTTCGTAACCGGTTAATTGATTGTAAAGTAAGTGATTATGAGTTACTAAACCAATGAGTTTTCGAATATCTTGACCGTTTTTCGTAGATGTTAAACCAGAAATCGAAAGTGCGCCTGAGTCTGGTTTTGTGAGGGTAGACAGAATTTTCAATAAAGTGGTTTTGCCGGAGCCATTGATTCCAATTAATGCACAAACCTCACCATAATTAATTACTAGGTCGAGATTTTGGAAAATTTTATGATTTTCATAA
>CAYRIG010000121.1:0-5520 GCA_964424315.1 uncultured Dehalococcoidia bacterium
TTGTCAATGTTGCACAATTGCACACACTTGAATATATCTCACCACCAAGATTTCGTCAAAACATTTTTGTGTTGGTCTGGGATTCCACGAGTAAACTTTTGACAATTAAGGTTGGAAAATTATGTTTTCTTAAACTGTGATTAACGCAAAAATTATGGAATTTGATATGCCTTTATCTTCAACGCGAATAATTTGATTATTTGGCATTCACTATTTGTCGATGTGTACAATCGTAACAAGATTAATTCGTTGGCCAATTTACTATATTTGTTACCATGATTCTACGATTAAGCTTGGTGAACGGTTTAAGGATTGTGATGAAGGTATGTAACAAGTTAAGTATAAATCGGCAAAGTAGTACGTTCATAGCATTGCTTGGCACTTTCCGTGTAAATTCCAGTTCTGCATAACTAAAATACAATGTATCGTCCCCTCGAGCAACCATTAGTACGAAAAGAGAATGTTATTTTGATAAATGCAAGACCAACAAAATTGTGCCCGGTCGTAAATGTATGATAATTAACTCTAAGGACTGTTTCCATGGTACGCATAACTCTGATACATTGATTTGAAAGTTATTTTAAAGCTTTAAAGCATATGAGCGGCCGCCATCAACAACCGGAGCGTCGATTTGATTTCGCCCGATCGCAAATACCCTGTGTTATATTCAATAATTCGTGACAGTGTAGTTACATAGGTAATAAAAAGATTTGAAACTTACTCCAAGCTTACATGTTCTTTCTTGTATGTGTATGCTAACGATTTGTCGCTAAAAGTCAGTTTCGAAAAAAGGGGGACAATTTATGTCATCAACGAATCTGTAGGCTTCAAGTCAGAATTCCGATACAAAAATCGTCGATTTTGGACGCGAATTTACAAGTGCTGTAGTCTTGAATTTTGTTTAGTAGTGTAATTTAGACCAATACAAACTGATTTTTATGCAACGATTGTGTGTGCAACGATGTAAACATACTTTTTTTTCGGCTTGAAGTTATTCCGAAAATTTCCAAGTCAGGATTCCGATACTCAATATCTCCTCCAAAACCAGCCTAAATATGTCGTAAGTGATATCAAATTAACCACAAGGCTCAGTAGACTTGATTTCAACCTTTAAATCTTGAAAAATACAAAGGATTTATTGTTAAAATCCGAATATTCGAATTTTTACAACTATTTTTACTACTGTTCGATTTGTAGATGGATCTGATTCTTATAATTTTGTGTACATTGAAACAATAGCAAATTATGCACATATCAAACATTGGATTATCGTAATTGATATATTTTCGTGCACAGGTGCGAGGAAACGGTTAACATTTTTTGAAAAGTGGAATAAGAAGTTTTAATTATTGTAGATATTTATTTAAATTATGCAATTTATTCATTATTTAGTTTAAAGGATGAGGAGCCAACTCTAGTTTGCTTAAATTCAAGAAGTAGCTTCTTAACAGCCGCTACTTGACCGGACGCAGAAGATTCTGCATCTACAATACCAATTTCATCACAAATATTAAATATAGTGTGATATCCACAGTGCACTTCTTCTCCAATCGAACTGTTTTCTTGCATTACAACATCTACGAATTGAATTTTAATTTGGATAACGTCTGATAGCCTTTGCAAAACCGCCGCTTCAACTGATTTAACTTTATGATGTATAGTTTCGTTAAATGTATTAAAATAACTATCATAAATGTCAATGTTGAGAACGTCCTTCACTAATTCTACAGTCATAAAGTAAAAATGGCTGTAACATATGTTAATTGCTGAATTCAGTAAACTTTTACTTTGTGTATTCCGGCATATCACCAAGAATGTAATATTTTGTACAATTAAGGAGTAACTCGCCATCTTTTTCTGAAAATTTGAAATTGTCTTTCGTGCAAAATCCTTTGAATAGGAATTTATCCTTGCTCGAGATTCTTGAAAAACAATTGAACAGAAAATCTTCAACGCAATGGTTGGTTAATTTTGCATCGGTTGATCTGATAAATATTAACTATGCAGAACTAAACAAATGAACCTTGTACGCTGTTTTTTTGCAGCTCTTTCATTGGGTGATCTGTTTCTATTAGGTGTTCGCTTCAAAGTACGCCCAGTTTGCTCTGTGTTATTGCTTGTTGTTGATATAGACGCTCTTGATGAGTGTATGACGTTAGCTAAGGCATTAGCATCAGCAGTTGGTGTAGAGCCATTGACAGTACTCGTGCTGGTTGATGTGATTCGCTTTTGGCCATTGCTGGTGGATGATGAGGAAGATGACCTTGAGGTCCTGCGTCTATAATTCAAACGTTGTCGGATAGAGGAAATTTTTCTGTCAACGCCCTTGCTTTGGCAGTATTTAGCGATTTCAGCCCATGATTGACCGTATAGCTTGACAGCTGCATCAACTACAGCATCCTCTTCATCAGAGAACCGCCGTTTGCGCTTGGTGTTCAGCTTTCTCGCAGTTGACGCTGGAGTCTGTGCTGAGATTGTCGTGTCATTTGGGATTAATGATTGCGTGCGGGGCGATGGTGGCGTCGGAATAGCTGTTGTTATGGGTTCTGCTTCAACCTCGTGTTCTTGAATCGGCGTATGCTCGCCATCATGATCTGTAAGCTGCACATTCTCGTTTAATGTATTCTCATGCTGTACCCTAATAGATATATCTTCTCCTTCAATGAGATTGTCAAAAGTATAGTTGATCGTAGAGTTTGTGCCGGACTGAGTTGTGTTTGACTTTTTTTTCCGATTTATTATTTCCTTCAACTCTTCATTGGATATTAAGGTTATTGGATCGGTGCTCATTCCCTCCTCACTATCAATTATTGGGTAGAGAGTATATTCCCTTGAATTCTTCACTGTAAAATATTCTGCAACATCCAGGAAACCTTTAGGGAAGTCTTTCGCGTTGATAAATATTTTTCTTGAATCCCTAACAGCTGCAGTGATTATTCTTAATACTTTTGTGCATTTGCCTGCACTAGAACCTAAATTCATTTCTCTATGTATGTATTTTAGTGCTGCAAGTGTTAGAGCATGAAGGCACTTGTACAATCGCTCAATCATTTTGAAATGAACTCCCCTAGCAACCATTTCTGAAGCAAATTTATCATAAGCGTCTACTACTCTTGCATCTGTGACAAGCAATGGTTGATTTGCACTCCGTAGAAGTGCATTTCGAATAACTCTCTCTCGCTCCTGAAGCACATAATCGACTGACGTATGGTTATAGGTTAGGTGCTGGCTTGGCTTCGTCTTTTTGTATGGCACTGAGCTTGGGACGATTGATAGTAAGCCTTCTGGCGTCAATAACCGTTCTTGATGTGGTATTACCATTGTATCTCTTTTGGCCCTAGAATAAACTAAATTATAGATTGATTTGCTTGCTAAGCAAAAGTTCATCCACTCCGCGTACTGGCAAAAGCGGGAAATGTATGTGATGAAGTGTTCTTGCTGTATATACTTAATATAGTATATTCTCTCCTTCATCGGTTTATCATGATAGATAGTTCGATTTTCATGAAATAAGTATGATAATAAAAGATCGCGTGGTTTTGGCTGGTGGTCGAGTAAAGAGCGCTCTATTGACTGTCTATCCCCAGTATCAAGAAAATCTTCGTCTATTACGCGTGAACTTTGTACACCGGAGGCAAAGGCATGGATTTTTGCTTTACTGTATGGAAATAAACCTGACTTTTCCCAGCCTTTCACGATCGAGGCAGCCCATTTCTCGCGAGTTGTGCCATTTAGTGTGGTGTTTACAATTTGTAGCAACTGTATTCGCTTTCCATATTGTCCCTTGCGATGCGAATGAAAGTTGAATAGGGTTTTTATTCGAGTGTAGCTGCTTTTGAATGTTTGGAAAAATCCAACATCCAGTGGTTGTGTCCTGTGTGATGAATGCGCAGGTAGTATAAATAATTCAATTGCTCCTTTTATTGCTTTTTCGATAACATCTGCTGAATAGTGAGTCGATGAGCCGTCCATAAACAAGACATGCTCTCCGTCTTTAAAAACAGTAGTCATTAGCCTGTCAAAAACTTTGTCAAAGATTGCGGAGTTCGAATAGCCGGTTTTGGAAGCGCATAATAGAAAGTTTGGATACTTTTCTCTGAACATATGCTCAGCTGCCCTTTGGATATCTTCTGGGACGTTTTCGCAGCCTGAAATTACTAGCATTGGGTCAACCATGAGGCCTTTTGCGTTCACAACTTGAATGAGCGTGGCTGCATATCGACCAATTGCCCCTTCCTTCATTGCACGCTTAGTGTGTCTTGGAGCAACAACTTTGCAGGACCCATCCTTGTCAATTACAAGAGAGGTTTCATCTAAATTCCAAATTTTTGAAGGATTATGTTTCATAAATTTAGATTTCATCATGAGTCTATCAATTTTTCTTGTGTAGTCTTTCAATACTGATAGCCGACACCCACTGACTCTGCTGTCTTCAATAGACCCAGAAATTGTCCTCTTGACTTTGTCTTTATGTCTTTTCAAAAAACTACTTAACCAATCAATGGTTGCCATTCTGCTTGGATTGGTGTCAACAAAATTTTGCTTCGCTGCACCTTTAATTTTCGAGAGCTTAAGCACGAATGCGTACTTTCTACATTGAACTTCGCTTAGGCAGTTTTGCGCTGCGGCGTATTTAAAAATTAGTTCTAGTAGGTAATTTTCCAAATCATCTCCAATGTATCGCTGGCGAGGGTAGCTTGCACTGTTTTTAATTTTTGTGGGTTTCGCTGCGTGCGATGTTTGATACTGGAAAATTTTATAAGATAATTGCCCTTTGAATTTAGGGTGTTTCGCAAGGAACTGTTCAAATATTTGATTTTTGGTGTAAGTTCTCCTGCGACTAGTCTTTCTAGGATTTGCGAAATCGCTCATGTACGTATCGTACAGTGCGGCGTATGCAGCGAATTTAGCATCATTGCTCAGGGTTTTAGAATTTAAAAGCATATCTATTCTGCGTGGTGTGTAAAAGGCAAGGCTTCACGATTGGTGACATATCCAAATTTGGCAATTGTTATGAGAGATAAAATACAGTGTACAAGAAAAACTATACACAATTGATATAAAACTAATTCGACATTGACTTTAGCATATTATAAGCTATTGCTCAGAGAATTATCAGCGTCCTAGGAAACTTTTTAAGTTTTAAGATCTATTTTAGGATTCAGGAGAATTTACAGTTAACGAGTGCGTAAAGGCATCATATTATCCTAATTATTTATAATAGACACATTTTTGATAATTAGAAGTAGTTGAAATAATTTATTCAAAAAAAAATTTGTATCGGAATCCTGACTGTATCGGAATTCTGACTTGGAGCCTAGCTAATACAGGACCTCTGTTTTTTTGTCATAATTAGCAGATTATGTTTTGGGCTGCAGATTATGTAGAGATCACATCTTCACTGCGATAACAAACAATAACATAAAAATAATCATGTCACAGAAATACAACAACATTATAAATGCGATATTTTTTCACTATTATTAGCTTATTATACTTTGATATTGAGAATTGGATGCT
>CAYRIG010000122.1:0-5514 GCA_964424315.1 uncultured Dehalococcoidia bacterium
TTGGAATGTTTTTACACGAAAAGCAATAGAAGAATCATTAAATTATACTTAAACTAAATTAAGGCAAACACAAATGAACCCAAAAGAAATTTTGAACTTTTGTATTGAAAGAGGATTCTTAATTGATAACGAGGTTTTAAATTTGTTTAATGAAACAGAAGATCTTGAAACAGTAAAATTAATAATGGGAATAGGCGATTCTTTGATTGGACGACTACTGCTAATTGATGGTCTTTCTATGGAATTTAGAGTGGTTAAAACAAAAAGAAATGTAAATTGCCCTCTATGCGGTGATAACCCTAGCATTTCTGAATTGATTGACTACGAAGAATTTTGTGGAATACCCACAAGTTAAAAAAATGCCTAGTTGGCCAATCGCTGTTACAACAACTGATACAATAGAAAAGGATTTTCCTAATATCCTTCAGGAATTGGTTGATCTTAAATGGTCAGCTGTCGTCATCAAAAATTTTTATCCAATTGCGCATTGCGAGGAAATCTGCCGACGTATAAATAACGATTCGGATAATTTAGTAACAGTTAAAGAGTACAGTAACGCCGATGGCAATAAAGTATCCCTTAGATATATTGGGCCGGGATTAGGTCAATATGTATCCGACCCAGCAACATACTTTAATGAAACTAAAATAGCATACCCTAAATTCAACACCCTCTACAATGGAATCCCAGACCCTCGCAAAATGGTAAGAGACCAACTTGGTAAATTGTTACCTGATAAACAGGTTATAATTGCTAAAGAAAAAGATAGAGAATGTTCGGATTCCGTTGTCAGAATAATGGTAGATGGTGATATGAGTGCTTTACATAGAGACAGTGCAATGAATTATTTTAAAGGTTGGCAAATTTCGAGGTACCCTACACAATTTTCTGCCTTGGTGTGTTTCCAAATGGCTGAATCTGGTGGAGAATTAACAGTTTACAAAAAAAGATGGCAACCCAAAGATGACCTTGCTCAGGAAGAGGGTGTAACAGGATATCCTAATTCTTTGGTATCAGATGCTGAATCCAGTACGATCACCCCTGAAGAAGGAGACCTTTATATATTCCATCCAGAAATATACCACGATATCAATCCCATGCAAGGTAACAAACAAAGAATCACTCAAGGAATATTTTTTGCCATTTCTAATGAGGATAAAGTAGCTGTTTCTTGGGGATAGGTTATTTTAGTCACGAGAACTATATAAAGTTATCTCTATCAACTAGGTCTCCTGCCTGAAAAACATCAACCACGTTAAATATATCATTTATATTTTCAACTGGGTTTCCCTTGACCACCAACAAATCAGCTTGCTTACCTGGCTCTAATGTACCTACAATATTATCTACGTTACAGGACCGCGCAGATTCTATGGTTGCTGAACGGATAGCTTCAGCTGCAGACATTCCAACTTCAACATGAGTTAATATCTCTTTCTGAAATTCACCCATCTTGTAATGATTCCAAGCTGAATCAGACCCACATACTAAGTTAACTCCATCTTCTCGCATCCGAGTTATATTTTCTATACTAACTTCCCTACTGTTTTTAAATGTATTAATTTTATCTTTTTCCACATCCGTCAAAGTGTGTACCTGAGCTTTTGATGTTAAAGCATTATATGTTTCAGTTCCTTGATGTAAAGTTGGATTAACATAAACATTTTGTTTTACTAATCTCTCTGATATCTCAGGTCTATATAAATATGAACCATCGGGTTCCTTATAATAACCATGAACTATAGTATCAATACCTGCGTCTAGAGAATTAATCATTCCCTGAGAAGATGCACAATGAGCAACCGTATGCTTTCCAAATTTATGGGTTTCATCAATAATTGCAGTTAGTTCATCCACATTAAATGAAGGTAGAAATGGATATGATGTCCTAGTACTGCCTCCTGTTGCGGTTATCTTAATAAAATCAGATCCTTCTTTCATTAACTGCCTAACATTTGCTATACACTCGTCCACTCCTGTAGCCTGAATCCCAAAATAACTTAAGTGTCCACCAATAATTGCCAAAGGTCTACCACAAATAATCATTCTGGGGGCTGGAGTTAAGCCCATTTTTACAGCTTCTTTCAACATAAATGTTGTTTTGTTTTTAGCACCACAATCTCTTATCGTAGTCACTCCTGAATACAAATGAATTCTAGCATTCTCAGCTGCTTGCAAAGTCAACAATTCATCAGACTCAACAGCTGTTTCATCACCTGCTCTACCATCAGGTATACCAATTAGGTGAACATGGCAATCTACCAAACCCGGCAAAACAGTTGCATCTTCATAGTTATATTCTGTAGTTATCGCTCCTTCGGGCACCTTTATATCTTCTTCCCGGCCTATCTGTACTATTTGATCATCTTCAATCAGCAAAGCCCCATTCTCAATTGAAACATTACCTTTGCTATCAAACACTCGACTCGATTTAATTAACTTAATTTCATTCTTTTTGGTCATAATTACTCTCCAATATCCATACAATACTATTTCAATTTCTAGGTGGAAACTGCCTCATTAAATTAAGAGAGTCGGATGACCCTCTCTTCACAATATTTCCTGCCAAGAATACATCTTGTACCTGCCATAAATTATCAATGTCATCGTACGGGTCTTTTTTCAAAACTAATATATCAGCCTCTTTACCTTTTTCTAGAGTACCAACAGACTGATCAACTCCGATCGATACTGCTGAGTCTCTTGTAACAGATTTAAGAGATTGAGAACGAGATAAACCAGCCAATTCCAAACATTCTACTTCATAAACCGTATTACCAAGTTGGTAGTCTCCCCAAGAAGAATCAGAACCCGTAATAACCTTAGCTCCAAACCCTATCAATTTATTAACATCATCGACCCTGCGATCAAATTCTTTTTTTGCTATATCCAATGCTAAAACATCTTCTTTATTTTTTGGTTTATCAACAATAGATTTTTGCATTGCCCAAATCTGCGATCTAAAAACATGTAGAGTAGGATTAACATACACTCCTTTAGATGCCATTAATTCTGCTGTTTTATTATCAAACCTATTGTCTCCATTAGGCTCTTTGAACACTGAATGGATAATCATATCAACATCAGCCTCTACCGAGAGTCTTATCCCTTCAGTCGATGTACAATGTGCAGCTGTTAACTTATTAAATTTATGCGCTTCTTCAGTAATCGCTTTCAGTTCGTCTAAATTAAACGCTGGTCTTAAAGGATCCGATGTTATTGTACTACCGCCAGTGCCTGTGATTTTAATATAGTCGGCTCCTTCTTTTATCAATTGCCTTACCATAGCTCGAGACTGTATTTCTCCAGTTACTTGCGAACCGAAATATCCCATATGGCCACCAATTATAGAAATCGGCCTACCGCACAACATCATCCTTGGACCTATTTGGTCACCGCGGACTATATTTTTTCTTAACTCCAACATCGTTTTGTTCTTGGGACCATTTTCCCTAATGGTAGTAACTCCTGAAAACAAACTTTTCCTTGCGTTTCTTGCTGAATTTAAAACCAATATTTCATCAGGCAATTTAACTAGTTCATCTCCCAGTCTTCCATCACCAAATCCATTGTGATGCGTATGAGCGTCTACCATTCCTGGCATTACAGTAGCATTAGAAAAATCATATATATCAGCGTCTGCTCCCATCGGTTGCTTTATTTCATTCCTGGGACCTATATCATTGATTTTTGAACCATCTATTAAAATAGCTTTGTTTTTTATTGGAGTATCTGAAATTCCATCAATAATGTTATTACACAATATGATTTTAAATTGCGAGTCTTTTTTCTGCGTATGCATAAACTAAATCCCTATTCACTTTCTTCAGAGTCTAATTCTCGACTAGATTGGTCATCCGAGTCTATATCAGGATTATTTTGGATTCTTGCAGCGATTTGTTCGTGAAAATCGGAATCCGGTGCGATATATGCTAAAGAAGCACTAACCCCATTTTCCAACTTTATCACTACAGATTTATAACCTAATGTACGACCAAATCTACCATAATTTTCAGTAACTTCTGTTATTCTTGAAAGAGGTATCTTATATGTGCCCGTCCTTATCATTCCACCTCTGTTATATATCAAAATATTTTCAGTCAAAACATAAGAACTGCGTAACCAAAGAAAGAACCTTGGAACAACTACAACTACAGCCATCATAATTCCAATTGTTGGAATTATTGCTTCCATAAACAACACAATCGCAAAAATCACAATTAACCACGGACCCGATGACCAAACCCAAGCCGATTTAACTTGCTTAACTTCAGTTATAACCTCTCCCTCTTCAATCTCATCCATTATCTGATCAGAGTCATCGGAATCAGAATCGGAATCAGAATCGGAATCTCCCTCAGTAGGTTCAACCATTCCTGCATCTTGTTTAGTGGTTAAAGAATTGAGATCACCATCTTCTGCTTGTTCCTCAAATTTGGCATCTTCTTCAGGATTTAATTCATTGCCACATACACCACAATATGCATTCTTTTCTTCGTTATTATTTCCACAAATTGAACACTTGTTTTTTCCATTTTCTTTTGTTGGCATTTCACATCCTAGTTTTTTGTAAAAATTTTACGATTAGATCAATTATCTGATTTTAATTGGCTATAGTTTAATATATGCTGTTTTTGTTTTTCTGACATAGAGTCTGGAATTACCGCGTTTACGATTACAAAAAAATCTCCTCTTTTACCATCACCCTTGTATATGGGCATACCCTTCCCATGTAATTTAAATTTTTGTTTATTTTGACTATTAGCAGGAATTACCAAAACTATTTTACCCGTTAAATGTTCAACCTCAATTTCACATCCTAAAATCAAATCATCGAACTCAACATCTACGTCAGTATATAAATGATTTTTATTACGTTTAAATTTGATGTCTGGAGCAACCTTAATATTCAAAACCATCCCTTCAGGTTCTAGTGGCATTTTATTACCTGTATCTACTCCAGCAGGGATTGTTACTTCTATTTTTTTTGTCCTACCAGAATCCTTGATTGAAATCTGACGAGTGGTACCAGAAAACGCTTCTTTTAAACTTATTTCAACTTTTATTGGTTTTGCCGAATATCTTTTTCTTCTTCGACCACCAACATTACCTGAGAATAAATCCTCAAAATCGTCAAAATTAGTACTCCAGTTTTCAGAACTTCTACCTCGTCCAGCTTGTCCAAACGGCCACCAACTACCAAAATCTGTTCCATGATTTGGGTTACCGAGATTCTGCCAATTATCACCGTACATATCATATTTTTTTTTGGATTCAGGATTAGATAAAACTTCGTATGCTTCATTAATCTTTTTAAACTTGTCTTCAGCTTGCTTGTCATCGGGATTTACGTCTGGATGATATTTTCTAGCAAGGTCTCTATACGCTTGCTTTATCTCTTTTTCGCTGGAAGATTTTCCAACGCCTAATATGTCGTAATAGTTTGCCATAAATTTAAAAATTACTTTTCCTCTGGCTGTTACAGCACGAAACAATTAGAATATCTGAATTTGC
>CAYRIG010000123.1:0-2931 GCA_964424315.1 uncultured Dehalococcoidia bacterium
CTGATGCATGAATGGATTTATTCCCGCGCTAAAGCTGATTCAAATTGCTGTGGATTGAGGTTTTGGGCTCTTGAAGATAATCTTCCCGCAAGAAATGCTTACCATAAGATGCAAATGGAAGGTCAAATCGTTGAACTTTTCGAGAATGATTTCATCTTTGGCAAAAACAACCCTTAATGGTTTTGTCAAAAGCTTTTTTAATGGCTGTAGGTTGTTAGCTCGTTTCTATATCTGGCGGAAAACCATATGGTATTGCGTTTTTGTTTAGAGATAAAGGCCATCCCTGTCCACCAATAAGTTTGAATTTTTCATGCTCGCCTCTTAACCAGAGATACATCTCAGCAGTATCATAGGCGTCTTTAGCCATCTGTCTATAGGTTGGTTGCCTGCAGTTGAAATCGACTTTTGTTATGTCAAAGTCTGGTTCAATAATCCAATCTCTTGTAGGTGATTCTGTGCGCCAATAATTCCATTTAAGATTATTTCTTAATGTTTTGATAGTCGAGTTTGATCTTCTGTGCCAAAGCCCGTAGTGGGTAATTACGATTGATCCTGCAGGTGCTACAGCGTGATAAGATCCACGTATTCTCCCAATATTTTTCATGGCATCACGATGGGCAAACAAAAAATGCGACCCAGGCAATATTTCTGTAGGTCCCATCTCTCTAGTACATTCTTGCGGAAGATAAAATACCTGAAGGTAATTTAATTCATAACCATAAATAGCACCAGCATCTGTATGCCATTCCTGTGCAGGTTGAGGTGTTTGGACTCTATGGTTTGCCATCGCAATTGGAAGACCAAAATTTTTCCCTAGTAAAGATCTTACGGCTCCAGCTAATGCTGGGTTTTTAATAACATTTTCGACAAACCATTCCTCTTCTAATATTTCTACAGGTTCTTCTGTTGTATTTTTTGCAACATATTCGATGGTTTTTTGGTTAGTAGTATCATCTACTACCTGTTCAAGTGTTAAAAACCCAGTTTTGCAAAATTCAATTATTGCATTGTCATTCAAGGTAGGAGAACAGTCGTACATGGATTTCATTTTATGGCTCCATAACGTTCCAATATGAATTCGAAACCTAAGCCGTATGTTCTACTTTCATCCATCATCAGAGCAAGTTCTGGAAATTTGATAACTCGCCATCCATCTCTGATTGCTTCCAACACACTTTGATAAGGCCAATCGTCAGGATTTTCTGGTGCATCTGAAATATGTCCATTTGTCACAATTCTCATTGCCAAAATATCTGATGTCAATGAATTTACTCTTGTATGTAAGTACAAAATATCTTGCATAGTGTAACATTCCTTTGTGAAGCCTTTGTGGATAGACTGGTGAATGATTATAGAAACATATGTGTTAATTAATGGGAAAGTATAGATATTTAGTCGAATTCAAGTCAAGTAATCAACGAAGCGTATAAATCTATAATTAATGGGTTGAAAATATCCCACATTGTTTTTATTGTATTCCTAACTTGTTATCTTTAGCCTAGTTCCATTTTTGTTAAATCGAAATTGGAGGGAAGAAATGATCGAAATACTTAAGAAGAAATCCTTAATAGTTATATTTATTTTTATACTTATAGGCGCTGTGATTGGAGTGGCATTATCATTGATTGTTTTTTCAGATGATGGAGGAGATGCTCTAAGCTTAGGAGATCGTTTTGTTTTGGCTACTGGTGAAAGTCCGGGAGCTCCAGATATTTGGGACCAACCTCAAATCATAGATGTTTGGGAAGAAGAACAACCTCTAACATTGAATGCGGCAAGAAGTCTTAGGTGGAAAAAAGATGTGAAGTGTGTTCCTGGTATCGGTTATTACAGCCGGAGAACAGCAGCGAATGATAACCCTGAACCATATTCATTGATATTTGATAGCTTAGATAGAGTTGTTGGAATATATATGTATAGTGAAAATGAACAGCAGGTGCCGTGGCAGTATAGAGAAGATACTGGTCCATATCCGTACCCTCATTGGGGATTACATATATTTTTTCTTGATTCTTCGAATGCATGTAATTAATTAGTTACTTAATTAATACCAGTAAAAAATCAGGTTAAATACCCCAAGAAATTTAGAATCAAAGGATTTATTGTGATACAACTTCTTTCCAATAAAAAAATAATGGCTGGTTTGGTTACGGTATTGCTCATAATCGTATTGATTATTATTGCTGTGTTCTTATTGAGTAACCGGCAGTCGCATCCTATAACAAAAGTGTTTGTAACCACAGGCGGAGAAATTAAGTCAACTGGGGATTGGGCTTCAATAGGAGCACTTGATACGGAAAAAGGATTTCAGTATGATTTGCCGATTTTTGCAGATTTAGCAATCAAAGAAGGATGGGTTAAGGCATCCTCCTGTATACCCGGTGAAGGGATTTATTACAGTAAGTCTCAAGAAGAAACAATAACTCTTATTTTTGACGCTGATGATAACCTCATTGGCGTATATCAGAATTCGGATGTTCCAATGCCGACTCCGTGGATGAAAACCGATGGGCCTTCAAAATCTGATGGGTCATATATTTTGGATAAGGAACATTATGGAGTCTACCTATTTATCCTTGATCCTTCAAATGCATGTGATTTGGGAACAAGTTATGATTCCATACTCGGGGCTCCATCTGGTCTTCCGTCATATTCCATTCCTGTCAATGTAGATGCAGCCATAGCTCAAGGTTGGCCAGATCCTATATTTTGTTCACAGGGGAGGGGCAAATATTATAGTAATCCTGACTTTAACTACATAATTATGTATAACGGGGATGGGAATCCAATAGGCATATATCAGTATTCGGAAGAACCGAAGCCAGCACCTTGGTGGAAAACAAAGGCAATTCTTAGCGGAGGGCTGCAAGTAGTTGATCAAGAGCATTATGGATTGTTTATATTTTTTGCGGATGCTACTCGTGCATGTTC
>CAYRIG010000123.1:2941-5471 GCA_964424315.1 uncultured Dehalococcoidia bacterium
GCAGGACAACAAAAATCTACTAAAACCGGTTCCTCACAAAGTCTTTATCTAGGTCAGGGCGTTAGAGCAACTCCTACCCCGTATGTAGAACCTACCCCTACCCCTGAACCTTATACGATGATACCTACAATCATAGAGAAATTATCTCAACTCAAGACTATTGAATTAGATGTTACTTCGGATCCGGAAGGCTTATCATCTGCGACTGAAATAGAATCTTCAGAATTCACTTCTTCTTTAACATCGGTTCTAAGCAATTTAGAAGAAGTTAGTTATGCCAGTAATACTTGGATTAACAATGTTTCTCATAAAGGTATAAAAGGAATTACAAAGTCAGATAATATGACTTCCCTAGTACCAGGTGCAGTAAATGGTAAATCAGTAGAGGTGACCGTTTGGGTGGCTGAAGATAGTACCGTGAAAAAGGTTAAATTAATAGGGGCAATTAGCGAGGATGACAGCGATCAATCGGCAAGAACTTTCAATGCAAATATAGGATATGAATGAGTGTTTTAGTAGTCGTCTTTATTAGGTAAAAATTTAGTTATTATTATATGGGATAGAAAATATAAACCAATAAAAGCTAAAATTCTGAGATAAAATCCTAATGGAAATAACCAGTTTAAAACTAATGACGCTACAATTGCTAAACACCCTGTGTAAATGCTTTGTTTTGTAAACATTTTATGGTTCCTATAATCTTTGGAGTTTTATCACTCTACCATTAACGACGGTCTCAGTTATAAATATATTTCGTTGTTTATCAACGGTAATGCTCACAAAGGTGTTTTTTTAGAAGAAACCGTCATATGTAAAAAATAATAGTAAGTGTACTACCACAAGAAAAATGATTATTTTAGATTTCATATCCATAATGGCTTACTTAAATACAAATCATCTTTATCTTGTTATAGGTATTCCCCGTTTTTAATCCTCTTTACTTTTCATCCATACTAAAGCGAAAGGAAAAAATAAAATAGGAATAAAAGTAAAGGTGAAATTTGATAAATAAAATAGTGCTGTTATAACTACGGTAGATATAAATAATCCGATGGTCCATCTATTATCAAATT
Source organism: uncultured Dehalococcoidia bacterium (assembly GCA_964424315.1). Lineage (GTDB taxonomy): Bacteria > Chloroflexota > Dehalococcoidia > Lucifugimonadales > OSU-TB39 > OSU-TB39. The sequence goes on from CAYRIG010000123.1 coordinate 4,015, forward strand.
TCATTTATATGCCGCATATTAATTAGGTGTGGATAATTCATTTATTTGTATGATTATTATACACTGAGCCATTATTTGGCATTCTACAGTGGGATTTTAAGGTGCTAAGTATTCAAGTGTGATTTTGATTTTTCATATGGAGAGGTAGTTAAAAATGGGTAGATTAGAAAATAAAGTTGCTATTATCACTGGCGGGAATAGTGGTATCGGGGAAGCAACCGCTCGATTGTTTGCGAAAGAAGGTGCGAAAGTGGCTATATTAGCTCGGAGAATAAAAGAAGGAAATCAAGTAACAGAATCGATAAATAATTTGGGCGGGGAGTCGACTTTTATAAAATGTGATGTTTCTGATAGCGATAGCGTTGAAAACGCCGTACAAGAAGTGGTTGCAAAATATAGAGGTTTAGATGTGCTTATTAATAATGCAGGAGGAGGATCGGTTGATAATTTCCCGGTGGAATCTGATGATAGTTGGGATAAAACAATTTCTATCAATTTGACTGGGACTTTTTATATGTGCAGATCAGCGTGGCAGTATTTGATAGATTCGGGATCAGGTATTGTCATCAATATGTCTTCTTTAGCAGCCCAGCGTGGGTTTAGTAAAAACATGTATGATTTGAGCGGAGCTCCATCAGCTTCATATTATGCAGCAAAAGCTGGAATTGATGCTTTTACACGTTACATAGCTGGAGTGGGTGGACATCACAATATTAGAGTAAATGCTATACGACCAGGTCAAATACTTACTGCAAAAACAGATGATGGAAAAGGCAATCATTTGTTCAAGTCTGCTTTTGATATGTTACAGATTTTAAAATCAACTGGATATCCCGAAGATGTCGCTAACGCAGCATTATTTTTAGCGTCAGATGAGTCGCGATTCATAACTGGTGAAATTATTAATATTGACGGAGGAATGCCAGCGAAATTATAGATTTTACGTGGTATTTGACATGTCATGTGGAGGAATCATGTTTGAATCATCTAAAGTGAAAAAAGATAGCGTAGTAGTGTTTCTTAAAGGCGGACGTATTCCTTCTTGGTATGGTCTTAGTTCTGAAAAACAAGATTCATACTCTGTGGAACACATAAATCTTATGAAATCTGTAATCAATAAATACAAAATGATAACACTTGAAGGTTACAAGCTTTTAAGTCCAGTTAATGATTGGAAATTTTTTTGGACCATTAAATTTCCAACATTTGAAGGTGCAGAATCATGGATTGAAGCCGAGATGGAACCCCCATATGGGAGATATGGATCTTTTAATTATTATTTAGCCCGACGTATTGAGCACATGGGCGTTAACTCAGCCGCCAAAGAAACAGAACTAACTTCTAGCATTATCAAGGAAGATTTAGACCATACTAACCTGACAGAGGATAAAAGTAGTGTGGTAGTTATAACTTTTCAAATGTCTTTGCCAGGGTCAGATTTAGTTACTCCTGACGTA
>CAYRIG010000124.1:0-5460 GCA_964424315.1 uncultured Dehalococcoidia bacterium
AAAATCTTTATCTGCTGAAACCATTGGCAGCCTTGGTTCCCCTGCATTGAATCCAGCTTTATTGACTGAATACTTTATCGGAACAGGGTTGGTTACCCAGAATAAGGCTTTGAATATTGGGAGCATTCTGTGATGCTCTTTTGCGGCTAATTCGATGTCCCCTTCTAGTATCAGTCCCATCATCTTTTTTATTTGAATTCCCATGACGTTTGATGCCACACTTACTATGCCGTATCCTCCCATACACATTATTCCGAAAGTCTCATCGTCGTTACCTGACCAAATTTCGAAATCGTCTGGTGCATTTCCAATTATGTTGGCAATTTGCACTTGGTCTGAAGAAGCTTCTTTAACTCCAATGATATTATCTATCTCGGATAGTCTAAGAGTTGTATCTGCAGTCATGTTCAAGGAAGTGCGTGAAGGCACGTTATACAAAATGCCTGGAAGGTTTGAGGATTCAGCTATTGCTTTGAAGTGTTGATATAATCCTTCCTGTTGAGGCTTGTTATATGCTGGCACAGTTAATAGAAGACCATCTGCTCCTACATTTTCAGCTTCCTTTGAAAGCTTTATGGATTTTCTGTGGTTATTGTCTGTGGTTCCTGCTATGACAGACCCTTTGTCTCCTATTTCTTCTTTAACTTCTGCGTATAGTTTGATTTTTTCTTCATCTGACATTGATGGAGCCTCACCAGTAGTACCTCCTATTACTAGGCCGTCACTGCCTGAGGACAAAAGGGCTGATGCCAATTTTCTTGCCTGTTTGTAATCAATTTCCCCGTCAGCGTCGAATGGGGTGACCATAGCTGTAAGCAATCTACCTATTTTTTGCATTTTAAATTGACCTCTATTTAATCCATTTTTATTAATTCTTCAGCAATCTGTATGGCGTTTAGTGCAGCACCTTTTCTCAAGTTGTCTGATACCATCCATAATGCTATAGAATTTTGTTTGGAGATGTCTTCACGTAACCTACCAACAAAAACTTCGTCTTGTCCAGTTGATACTAAAGGCATTGGGTAAATGTTTTTGTCTGGTTCATCCAATAATTTAATTCCTTCCGATGACCCAAGTACATTTCTTGCAGTTTCAACATCTATTGGACCATCGAACTCAATATGAGCAGATTCACTGTGACTGGTAAAAACAGGTACTCGTACACAAGTTGCTGAAATGTTGATTTCATCGTCATGGAGGATTTTTCTTGTTTCGTTGGACATTTTCATTTCTTCCTTTGTGTATCCATTTGAAAGAAAATCCTCGATGTGAGGCAAGAGGTTGAATCCAATTTGATGAGGGTAAACACTTACTTCAGGTGATTTATTATTTACTATATTTGCTGTTTGTTCCTTAAGCTCTGTCACCGCTGCTGTACCTGTACCAGAAACTGATTGGTAGGTATCGACTGTAACTCTCGATATTGGAGCGATTGTTCTGAGAGCGTTTAAAACCATTACAAGTGGTGTAGTAGAACAGTTAGGAATAGCAATAATACCCTCGTGATTTTTTAAATCGATTTTGTTTACTTCAGGTACAACAAGCGGGACTGAAGGTTCTAGTCTGAATGCGGAACTGTCATCTATTACGATACATCCCATGCTTGCAGCCTTAGGACAGATTTCTTTGCTTACCTGCGTACTAGCAGAAACAAAAACCATATCTACTTCGCTTAAAAGTTTTTCTGTGACAAGTTCGACAGTTATCGGGTTGCCTTTTAAGGTTATTTGCTTACCTTCAGATCTTTCTGATGCACAAAGACGAATAGAATTAAATGGAAAATTTCTTTCTTCAACTAAATCAAGAAATACTTTTCCTACAGCGCCTGTAGCACCTATAACTGCTATATTGAGATTTTGAATAGCCATCATATGATTTTATGTGAAAAACCACCTTTGGCACAACTCGTTGTTAAATACTCTGTCAAAAGGTAATATGGATATTGCTTTTAATGTCGCAATTTGTTGCAGGATTTGTATGTAAGAAAATCTGATTATTCAACAAATCCCGCAATATGAAACGAATCATCAAGGTTTTGATAAGTGAGGCACAAATGTATGATTTGAATAATACATATTTGGATATTGAAAAAAACAAAAACGGTATAGCTATTTTGCCGGTAGGAGCAATAGAGCAACACGGGCCTCATCTACCTATATCAGTAGATTATTTTCAGGCTGAAGCGGTTTCTAGAGTAGTAGCTGAAAGGATGGATGCATTTTTGTTGCCGGGAATTGCTTATGGTAATTCTGAAGCACACACTGGATTCAGGGGGACGGTTTCAATATCTTCGGACACGCTGAAAAATATAGTGCAGGATATAACAAAAAATCTTTTTGAGCAGAGCTTTACTAAAGTAGGCGTTTTAAATTTTCACGCAGGAAATTTGGTTTTAAAATTAGCCCTCAGGGAAGTGAATCTGAGTAGCGATACAGGGGTAGCTGTTTTATGTCAGCCGTGGCAGGATATTGATGAAGATAGCAAAACTATATTGGATAATTATGGGCATGAACAACACGCAGGTGAGTTTGAAACTTCAGTTATGATGCATATTGATCCTGCTAAGGTAGGCAGTAACTTAATAGACTGTGTTCCTGAAGTCCAGCCAACTTATTTTGATTACCAGTATATGAAATATTATTGCCCGGATGGAGTTTGGGGGAAGGCTTCTTTGGCAAATAGCAATAAAGGTAGATTGTTGTTTGATGCTATGGTAAAAGCGACTGTAAAAAAACTATCTAGTACCTTTGATCAACTGAACAGTGATTAAATATTTTGAAAGTGTTGATAATTAAGTTAAGTATGAGTATTAAATCTAATGAGAATTGTAGATAGCTTTGTAGTTGCTTCAGGTCCGCAAAATAGATCTCGTGCATTGCCTGGTTTACAAGCCTTAGCAGAAAACCAATTTATTGTCGCATATAGAGATGCGAGTGTCCATCCTGTCGGTGAGCATGAAAAAATAGATGATGGGGTAGTAAAGGTAACTAGATCGTTTGATGGAGCAAAAAATTGGGAACCCCCCAGTGTTGCATGGCAGGAAGATGGTTGGGATTGTGCTGGTAGTAGAACTTTAACCCGAACACCTTTCGGTATGGTTATGTTTGTGTTTAAAGCTAAGAGATCTGGATTGAAGCAGCCCATTTCGAAGGTTCAAATTATTGTTTCCAAGGATAATGGATACACTTGGGCTAAATTAGGAAAGGAGATTGACCTGTATTCAGATTACACAGAAATGAATACTTCAGGATATTTTATTACCAGTAAAGATAAAGGGTGGATTGTTCCAATATACGGCGCGGACAAACCAGGGGGAGCCACTTATCCTGCTATAGCCAAATCAATTGATAATGGAGTGAATTGGGAGAAAATTTCTTCTATTCAAACACAAGATAAAGTCGAGTTACATGAAACTAGCGTTGTTAAAATGAATGATGGCCGGTATATAGGCGTAATAAGAAATCAGACTGATCCACATTATTCCTATGTCACATTTTCAGATGATGAATGCATGAACTGGTCGGCAGCTACTAAGTTGCAATTTAGAGGTCAAACTCCTGCTCTGATAAAGCTTGATTCGGGGGTTTTATTGTGTGCATATAGGAATATGGATCCTAAAAATAAAGGGGTTAGTTGTTCGTTGAGTTATGATAATGGGAAGACTTGGGAAGGTGAGTTTCTGATATATGGGAGCACAGATTTCAATTGTGGGTATCCTGCTTTAGCATTAAAAGATGATAATGAAATATTATGTGTTTATTACACTCAATATGATAAATTTGGGAATTGTGATGTTAACGGCTCAGTACTTTCAATTTAATAAGAAACAAGGAGCAATTTATGGTTGACCTTAATGGAGTTAATTGTCTTTTAATGACACCATTTGATGAAAATGGAAAGGTTGATTTCAATAGTCTCGCTGCAGTAACTGATGATGTTATAAAAGGTGGGGTAAATAGCGTTGTTGGTAATGGTAAGATTGGAGAATTTGAAGTTTTAACACAAGCAGAGCGACGTGAAATTATAGATATGTTGGTTTCTTATGTTGGAGGAAAAGTACCAGTTGGGTTTGGAATAATAAATGCAACATACGAGGAAGGTATATCATTATCTAAACATGCTGCTTCAGCCGGAGCTGATTTTGTAATGTCTCGCCCACCTGTCGATGGTGATATTAATAAGTATTTTACTGAAATTGCAGATGAAATAGCCTTGATGCCGTATGATCAGGGTACTAGGGGAGAATTATCTATCAAAGAAGATATTTTACCTTTATGCGAAAAGTCGAAAAATATCGTTGGATTGAAAATAAGTGGAAATCCAGACAAGATTATTGAGGCAAAAGAATTGTTGGATGTGCCAGTTTTATGTGGGTGGGATTTGATGAGTCTTTTAGCTTATGAAATGGGTTCAGATGGAGTGATATCTGGAAGTGCTTGTTTAGTTCCTGAAGATGAAGTAGAGATGTATAAATATAGTAAAGCAAACAAGTGGAATGCTGCCAGAGAAATATATTACACCAAAGTTTTGCCTTTATTGAATTATTGTACATTTGACCCATTTGCATATTCTGTTTGTAAATATGTGCTATATTGGAAAGGTTTGATAAAAACAAAAGATGTACGATTACCCAATCCGGATGCTGGTGAACAGAGAGCAATGGAACTTTACGAGATGTTAAAAATAATAGGCATCGATATTAACGATGATTTGGTAGAATTAAATCGTTGATGAGATTGGGTTAGTGAAAGTAGACAGAGGTATTTTAATTTTATAAAATTTGCAGTGTGCATTATGTAGGTGTCATTTTCCTATAACACTGCTTTTAGTTAATGCCAAGGATAATTGGCCGAGGTGGTGGAATTGGTAGACACGCAGCGTTGAGGGCGCTGTGGCCGCAAGGCTGTAGGAGTTCGAGTCTCCTCCTCGGCACCATATATTAGTAGCAAGGCGACGTAGCCAAGTGGTTTAAGGCGGGGGTCTGCAAAACCTCTATTCGGCGGTTCGAATCCGCCCGTCGCCTCCACTTATTTAAAGCCGAGGTGGTGGAATGGTATACACGAAGGACTTAAAATCCTTTGCACCTAGTGCATGCGGGTTCGACTCCCGCCCTCGGCACCAAATATTATATTGTTTGAATTTATTCAAACTGATATTATCTGAATATATATAATTTAGAATTCAGGTTCAGGAGATTTTAAATGTCAAATAAGCCGAAATTATCACGAAATTTATTGGTTAAATCTTTTTTGATAGGTTTTTCTTCTTTGTTTATTTTTGCATGTGCTGCAGGAGAAACGGAAGTAGTAGAAGTTATTAAAGAAGTACCAATTGAAAAAGAAGTTATTAAAGAAGTAGAAGTTGAAAAAATTATTATTGAAGAAAAAGCAGGCGAAACTATTATCAAAGAAGTGATTGTTGAAAAACCAGTTACTGTTGAAGTAGTTACTGTTAAGGAAA
>CAYRIG010000125.1:0-1658 GCA_964424315.1 uncultured Dehalococcoidia bacterium
AATTATCTGAATGGAGATGATTGGCAAGAAAGTTTTATAAAAGACCAAGAGAAAAAAATTAAAGAAGTTTCTTCAGGTAATGCACCAATTATAAAACGAGCAAAAGCACTAGGGCTGTTCCCCATTTTAAAGCCTTATTTTCATAATAAAGTATATCCTGAAGGTAAAGGCGTAAGCCCTTGGGAGCGTATGGCGATGCGTCTTGCTGTTGCACATCTCCTTTCTTGGGAAAGTTGGAATCATATAACACAAAAAGAACATCTTGTCGCAAAAACAAGGCGAGACGAAATTCGTACTGAACTGGATTTATTAAATATAGATACCGCCCTATTGAAACAGTACGAATCAGAACGGCACGAACAACTTAAAAAAGTTACATCAACTACTTCTGATGACCGAATGTACAGAATTCCAAAAAGATCGATTCGTTCGTGGAACAAAATCCGAGAAAACTGGCTACATAAAGGTAAAGACGAAGAGAAAAGAAAAGAAATACTTGCAGAAATGCAAGATAAACTTCGTGGAAAGTTTGGGGATCCGGATTTCTACCTATGGCTTGCAAAAGAACAAAACACCTCCCTTTGGAAAGAGGATGACCACGTCACACCATATGTACAACTCAATTTAGCAGAGAGTTTGCTAGAAAGGCGAAAAGAATATTCGCTAATGACTTTCGCAGATGCTCGAATGCACCCTCGATGGGCAACTTTCGGTAAACCTGGAGATGGGAACCTGCGGCAATATAAACTTGTCCAAAAAGGTGATGGTGTGTCGCTCTCAATTCCACTTCTTAACTACGATGAAAATAGTGACCTCTATGAAAAAACATTCGATATTACACTTGCAGGTAGTGGGCAGTTCTCAAATATAAAAATTACTGGAGACAACAAAACCGGAATTGTTTGCCGTTACAGATCTTCAAACCAAGAATTTACAGGCAAAATTGGTGGGTCGGACATCTTGCTCGACCGTCCTCACCTTGAGCATAAAGATAGAACCGATGCGACCCTTGGTGAAGAGCCGGGGCGTGTTTGGTTTAAGTTAACTGTTGATGTTCAGAGTAAAGCCCCCACAGAATGGTTGAACAAAAGAGGTCAGAGAATCACACCGGCAAGTGTGAACCACTTCAAAACAGCTTTATCAAATAGAAGCAAACATCTCACGAAGTTAACTGAAGGCCTCAGAGTTCTCTCGGTCGATCTCGGTGTTCGAACATTCGCCTCCTGTTCTGTTTTTAAATTAATAAAAGGCAAACCGAACAATGGCACGCGTCTTTCTTTTCCAACTGAAGATGGAAAGGAAATTAATCACCCAGAAAAACTTTGGGCGGTACATGAACGAAGTTTCAAACTAACGCTTCCGGGCGAATCACCAACTGACAAAGAGATCATTGCACGCAATGATGCCAGGAAGAAACTAAATGCCATCAAAAGGGACATCAATCGTTTGAAAGATTTACTTCGACTAGGGACTGTTGAAGACAATGAAATTCGTGATAGAAAAATCGAAGAAATCTATGAGAAACTCAAAGACGACGATGATACTGTTATTACTAAAGGCAAGTATGATGGTTTAGGGCAACCCAAATTTCGCAGCACACCAGAACTTTGGCAAGAGCACTGTCAAACATTTTATGATGAACTCGAAGGAGTTGTTTC
>CAYRIG010000125.1:1668-5438 GCA_964424315.1 uncultured Dehalococcoidia bacterium
TCTAAGTGAGTGGAGAAAGAAAACTCGACCACGGACAGAAAATAAATCTGAGTGGATTGAACGAAGAGGATATCATGGCGGGAAATCCGTTTGGGTTCTTGAATACTTAGAGGACGTACGAAGAATTCTTACAGGATGGAACTTGCGAGGAAGAAGTTATGGACAAATAAATCGCCAAGATAAAAAACAGTTTGGGACAATTGCATCAAAACTATTATTACATATCAACAAACTAAAAGATGACCGCATCAAAAGTGGCGCTGATCTGCTCATCCAAGCGGCTAGAGGTTATGTTCCCCATAAATCTGGGAAGGGCTGGGAGCAAAGATACGAACCCTGCCGACTGATCCTGCTTGAAGATCTTGCTAGGTATATGTTCAAGACAGATAGACCCCGACGTGAAAACTCCCAACTTATGAAGTGGAATCACCGAGAAATCGTCACAGAACTTGAAATGCAATCCGAATTGTATGGCTTGTTGACTGAGACCACTGCTGCGGGGTTTAGCAGCCGCTTTCTAGCTTCAAATGGTGCTCCCGGCTATAGATTTAAAATACTCTCCGCTACTGATTTTGACGATAAAAGTAATCCAAAATGGTATGTAAAAAACAACCTCAGCTGGATGGCAGATGCTGACAGGGAATCCCTCGTGCCGGGTTCAGAAGTACCTTGGGAAGGTGGAGAGCAGTTTGTCTCATTGCGCAACGGCTCTCCAGTTCGAATACATGCTGATATAAACGCAGCTCAAAACCTACAACGTCGATTTTGGTGCAGGTGCTCAGAAGCGTTTAGAATCAGATGTAAAGAAATCTCTGATGGTGAATATGCGCTTGATCAAAAGTTAGGCGCTCGATTACTCGGGGCTCTTCAGCAACTTGAATATGGTGACAAAAGCTTTGTCCTCGTTCATGAAGAAAACAACATGTTTAAAATGGTGCCAACTAAGAAAGCGAAGAAACTAAAATCTATCAAAGAAGATACTGATTCTGAGTTAGATGGTGAGCTTATTGAAGTGGGCTCATCTTCAAAAGGTGAAACATTTTTCAGAGATCCCTCTGGTGAATTTTTTGATCCCTCTTTTTGGGTTCCAGCAAAAGTGTATTGGGGAGTAATTCGCAAGAAACTTTGGGAAGAGATGAAACAACAAACACAAAAACAACTTCTAGCAAATGAACAACTCCCCTTCTAATAAAGAGAGTGCATACCTCACACCTCTTCGCGGGCTTAATGAATTTGTTTACTGCCCTCGGTTATTTCACTTGATGTATGTACAGGGTATTTTTTCTGATAGTGTTGAAACGTTATCTGGCACCATCTCACATCAAAAAAGATTAACAAAAACAAAAGCCGCCAAAGAACTTAAGAAAAGTAGTGAAGAAAGTAAAACTCCAACTCCTTGGAGAATGGATGTAGTAAGGGAAATGATTCTGTCTTCCGAATCACTCGGAATTACCGGCAAGTTCGATGTTATTCTAGAAAATAATGATGAAATCATTCCGGTCGAAGTAAAGCGCGGCTCTGCACCAGATGGAAAATCTCCGTTTATAGTTGGCCAATTTGAGTTGTCCAGTGATGCATGGGGCAATGATCAGTTACAACTTGCGGGGCAAATTGTCCTTCTCCGAGATGCTGGACACAATTGCTGTAAGGGAAAATTGTACTACCAAAAGACAAAGACACTTGTTGAGATTGAATTGTCGAACAGCTTGCAATCCGCATTGCAGTGGGTTGTAGAACAAACCTCCACTTTGTCAAAATCTGACATGCCAGATCCACTGGTTGATTCAATGAAGTGCATTCGATGCTCGTTGAACCATGTTTGTTTGCCAGATGAAACACTTAGAATTAAAGGTAAAGTTGAAGAACCACGACAGCTGTTTCCAGGACGTGATGACATAGGGGTTCTCTATTTAACCACGCCAGGAACACGGCTTGGCAAGAGTGGAGAAACTGTCAAGATAACTGTTCCGGATGAAAAGCCACATACCATTCCTATGAAAGAAATTTCTCATGTTTGTTGCTCCGGAAATGTGCAAGTTACAACACAAGCGATGCTGAGCCTAACCGATCGATCAGTTGGGATTTCTTGGCTTACTGGTGGTGGCTGGCTTAAGGCGACTACTTTTGCACCGCTTGAAAAGAACGTTCACCTCAGAAGAGAGCAATATCGAAAGTGCGAAGATGAACAAGTTTGTCTGAAACTTGCAAAATGGATTGTTTCCTCAAAAATTGCTAATCAGAGAGTCCTAGTTAGGCGAAACAGAAAAGAAGACGCTTTCGATACTGAGTTGCAAACGCTAGACGAGTGTAAAGAAAACGCGTTAGTAGCAACTACTCTTGATTCTCTCAGAGGTATCGAGGGATACGCAGCAAAAACATATTGGGCACTGTTTCCTAAATTGCTGTCAAATGAAAATGCATTGCGCCTAACCATGAAAGGTAGAAATAAACGACCCCCAAAAGATCCCGTCAACGCACTTCTTTCATATGGCTACACAATGCTCGTTCGTGATTTTGTTACAGCAATCCACAGCGCTGGGATGGACCCGCTATTTGGTTTTTACCACTCCGTTGTTCCGGGTAGACCTGCCCTTGCCCTTGATTTAATGGAAGCCTTCAGGCATTTGGTTGTAGATTCTGCAGTTCTGAGGGGTATCAACGAAAACAGTTTTACTTCAAGTGATTTCACTGTTCTAAAAAGCTATTGCACCATGAAGCCAACTACAAAGAAGCGTTGGATACAAGCATATGAAAGAAGGGTTGATCAACTTATTACGCACCCTTTATTTGGCTACCGACTTTCTTATCGAAGACTTTTTCATTTAGAAACCCGTTTGCTTGGAAGATTCTTTGTCGGCGAATTAAACGAATACCAGCCAATAACTACTCGGTAAACCATGCGTTATTTTGTATTAGCAACATACGATATTTCTGATAGTAAACGCCTACGTAGAATGTTCCAATTACTACGCGGATACGGTGATCATGTGCAATATTCCATTTTTCTATGCCAATTAACTCCAAAAGATGAAGTAGTACTTTCTGAAAAAATAAAAGACATTGTTCATCATCGCGAGGACCAGGTCATTTTGATAAAACTTGGAAAGGTTGATGGTAAGGGTACTTGTCTACCCGATCAATGGCAGGTTATTGGAAATAAACTCTCAATTGCGGATAATTCTGTGATGATTTTTTGAATGATCCTCCGGCTGATCTAACTTTAATCTGTTATGATGTGCGTGTTGTCTATAGGGCAATAATTGACTGGTAAAGTGCCACGGTTGTACTTAAAGGTACCCAACTACCAGAGTTTTTTTCTTTTTGATCGCTCTTTGGGAAGTTAATCGAATGGGTTGTTGCTCCAGCAAACTTAGGAACCGCTCGCGTCACATAAAACAGCGTGAGCAAGGATTTGCCTATTGTATGTCTTGTTTTTTACCTTTAGCATTATGTGATTCCGTATCTGCTCGTTACCCAGGTTGTAACTTCGGTTTATTCAATAGGATAGTGACACGGCGGTCAACCCTACTGATCAATAAGAAACGGACTGGCACGCGAAGCTTTAACTTTGCCATGCACCGGCAACTCCCTGTCAACCCTACTGATCAATAAGAAACGGACTGGCACGTATATTGAGATAAACGATACGATTATTGTTAATTGTCAACCCTACTGATCAATAAGAAACGGACTGGCACGAAAGATATTCGTCTGCTTCAACAAATCGCTTTGCAATACCAAATACAATACTTGCTTGGTCGCGCGTACTC
>CAYRIG010000126.1:0-5267 GCA_964424315.1 uncultured Dehalococcoidia bacterium
GGTAAATTAAATCTTTTGAATTCTCTACTTTCTTTATCTAAACCTTTACCAATATTCGCCAAGAGATTGTTATTCAAATCAAGTGTATTAGCAGGATTAGGAGGAGGTCTAGATTTAATTATTTCAGGAGGAGCTGCGTTACCAAGGTCACTTGCAGAAAAATGGGAAGGATTTGGGATTAAAATTGTCCAAGGATATGGGGCTACTGAAGCTTCACCTTCAATAACTACCAATAGTATCAAAAATAGGAATTTAGATTCTGTTGGCAAACCTTTGTTTAATCTAGAAGTCAAATTAGATGAATCGGATGAAATTTTAGTTAAAGGGCCCAGCATAACGCCTGGCTATTGGAACAATCCCAGTGTCACTAAAGATTCTTTTGCCGATGGTTGGTATAAAACCGGTGATCTGGGTGATATAGACTCTGATGGAGATCTTTATATAAAAGGTAGAAAAAAAGACATGATTGTCCTTTCAAATGGACAAAATGTTTATCCAGAAGATATCGAAAACATATTGAACGCTGAACCGGACGTCGATTCATCAGTGATTTTGGGCATCACCAAAGAAGATTCAGTGACTGTTCATGCGGTTATTATTAGTGAAAACCCCGAGAACATATCTAAAGCTGTTGAATCAGCAAATATTAATTTAGCTGAGCATCAAAAAATAAGAGACTATACTATCTGGGAAGAAGAAGACTTCCCTAGAACACATACTCTGAAAATCAAAAAGAACTTAGTAGCTGAACAAATACAAAACATTAAAAGTTCTGACACAGATAGAAAAACGCTAAAAGCAGGACCTTCTAATAAAGAATCCAAAACCATCGAAGATCTGATTTCAGAAATCTGCGAAAAAGAACTTTCTGAAATAAAGCCTGAATCAACTTTAGGCGAAGATTTAGGGATAGATTCCCTAGGAAGAGTAGAAATACTATCTGCGGTTGAAAGTGATTTTGGCATCTATATAGACGAAAATGAAATCACTTCAACGACAACAATAACAGAACTAAAGGGAATGATAAAATCGGGATCAACCACTCCTGACCAAACAAATTTTTCTAAATGGAGTCGCCGGACTTGGGCAAAAACCTTCAGAACCATCATACAAAATGTGATATTAATTCCTTTTATTAAATACTGTTACAAATTAAATGTAGCAGGCAGTTACAATATCAAGGATATAAGTGGTCCGGTCATTTTTACATGTAATCACGCTCTAAGCATGGATAATTGGCTTATTATCAAAGCATTTCCATCGATATGGCGTAGGAAATTGGCTGTTGCCGCAGCAGCTCACTTATGGGATAGACCCTTATTTGGATTATACGGACCTCTTTTAGGTAATGGTTTTCCAATAGTTAGATCTGGGCCTGTTAGACCCAGTCTAGAAAATCTTTCGAATATTTTGGATGAAGGTTGGTCTGTTTTGATTTACCCAGAGGGTGAATTAACTGTAGGAGGGCCTATGAAACCATTCCTCAATGGAATAGGACTACTTGCTAAAGAAACCAGAGTGCCAATTGTACCAATGAAATTAGTTATCAATAAATTTGGTAATCCCACAAGATTCCCTATAAAAACCAGAGGCGACGTAGAAATTAGATTTGGAAAAGAATTAATCTTGGATGCGGAAGCTTCAATAGAAAAAACTACAGAAACTATACAAGAAGCTGTAGAAACGCTTTAAAACCATTCACCTTTGTGTTTGCCATGTTAATTGGTCAATTTACGTTACTTAAAGAACAATTAGCTTTAGCAATTCTGTCATCATACACCTCATGTACTTCATCATTGACCAACCCACTCTTGGAATCTATTTTATGGGGAGCTATATAGAAATAAGTGTTGTGATTATGATCGCTCAAACATTCAACAATATTTTCTAATTCAATAATCCTTTCTTTCAATACAAGCATGTCATTATCTGACACATCTTTTCCTAACGGATAAAAAATGCAAAAAGCTGAAACCAGAAGGATTAAGGAAATCAATGCATATAAAGTTTTCATAGAAACCTCCGGTTATGTTGTTGCATTCAAATAAAAATTAAGGCGAATCAGATTTTACTCTTGATTTAATTGATGTTGAGCAAATTCATTTACCTTTGAAAATATGTATGATATTTGGAATCAAAACTGGGGTTTGTTTTTTATATTTTTGATACTCAGTTAAATGGCTCCATTTTGCATCTGATTTTGTTTCAAGCATTGGTATACCACTAATTTTTGTTAACAATATCGTAACAAATACTGGAGATATAAGGGTAAAATATTGCCAGCCTGCTAAAACATTAATTGAAAGGAATGCTATTCCTACCCAAATCAATATTTCGCCTAAATAATTAGGATGTCTTGAATATTTCCACAGCCCTGTTTCAATAAATCGATCACTTTGTATTTTCTTGAAATTCGTCTTTTGTCGATCAGATATGATCTCTATTGAAAATCCAACTAGAAATATCACTGTTCCAACAATTTCCAATATTCCGAAATCAGATTCTTTTTGTGAAGTTAATGCTGCAATACCAGCACTAAACGTCACAAATACCCACAAACCCTGCAGCGTCCATGTCATCAATAATTTGAGAAAATTTGTTTTTATGTTATCAAATCTTGTATCAGAACCTGATGACAAAATCCTCTTGAATAAGAAGGCTCCTAAGCGTATTGCCCAAGCTGCTACAGCAATTAGTATTATCCAAGCCCGAATATCATTAGAATTCACGGTTGTTAAAACCAAAACAATCGTTGTTATATAAGTTAATGATCCGATTAAATCAAAATATTTTTCTGTTTTATATATGTATGAGGGTATGAAAGCAATCCACTGTATTATAAAAATCAAAACACCGCACACAGCAAATAATGGTGTCTGGTATAAATAAATAGAGTTTTGGCTACCAGCAAGTATTAAAAGAAATGCAACTATAATGATTATTAAAATAATACCTATTGTTATTAGGTTAATGCGTAACAAATCAAATCCAATTGTTTAGTATATATTGTATTAATTATAAAATTTATTTACGTTGTATAATAGACCAGATAAAAATATGTTTCCCAAAAATAGTTTTCGCCATTCATGTTAAAACATTGAAGAAATAATTTGAATAAAATCAATTACATTAAACACACTTTGACATCGGTACATCTCCGAATCCTATCTATTTCAGAGGGATTAACCCATCAGCAATTGATGTGGAGACCAATACCAACTGCTAACAATATTGCTTACAATTTGTGGCATGTAAGTAGAGGAGAGGAATCGATTGCTAATGTTATAGATCAATCATCAAATGAAATATGGACCTCTGAAGGTTGGAGGGAAAAATTCGGACACACACACAATAGTGACAGTGAAAAAGATATTCATTCAATTTTAAACCTGTCTATGCCTGATCTACCCATATTGACCGGATATCTTCAATCTACATTCGACAAAACCATGTCTATAGTAGAAAAACTTAACGATGACTCACTGGAGCATTTTCCAGACCCGAATAGACCAGAATATACCATTTCAATATACCTAGCACATTTAGTAACTCATAAAAACAATCACCATGGGCAAATAGACTATATCAGAGGTTTACAATCACCTAATTGGTCTGCTAAATCCGGTGTAGGGATGATAACCCAAAATTCAAAGCATAAGAAAAGCACTTAATTTCTGTAATTAACGAATTGTAAAGGCTGGTCAATCTCCATATTTTTTATATGTTTGATTGTAGTTTGGAGATCATCTCGATTTTTACCTATGACCCTTAATTCTTCTCCTTGTATTTTGACCTGTACTTTTAATTTAATGTCTTTTATAGACTTAGTGATATTTTTACATATAACCTGATCAATACCTTGTTGAATTGAAGAAGTTTGCCTGATTGCATCACCCGATGCCCTCTCTTCCTTTTGTGGAACCAAAGACCTAGGATCTAATTTCCTTTTAACTAAATTTTCTTTAAACATTTCAGTCATTTGATCAAGTTTCATTTTATCATCTGCCAATATTATTATATCTGTTTCATTTCGGTTGATAGAACAATTTGAGCCCTTAAAATCAAACCTGTTAACAATCACTCGCATCAGCATATTTATCGCATTGTCAACTTCATTCAAATCCACTTTAGATACTACGTCAAATGATGGCATTTTTCTTTTTCCTTTGATTGCTTATTAAACATTATATCGGTTTGTTATTTTTTATACTCAAGATGGATAATCCAAGGATAAATAAGTTGAATCCTAATAATATGCCTATGGAATCACTTATTCCTACAATTGATTTTCCTTGAATCATGCCCGCTTGCAATGATTCTATCGCATATCTCAAAGACATACCAAAAGATAAGATTTCGAAATATATTGGGAGATTATCTATTGGCCCAATAATCCCGTAGACAGATCCCCTTTCCAAATCCAGACCGACATTATTTAGTACCCTTGTGCCTTGATACTGGATTGTCAATTCTCTAATACTTATGATTGAGTTATCTTTTTTGTTTAGACTATTCATTATGTGAATTTATTATTTTGATAATCATCTAAATTAATCAATTGTTGCTGTTATTTTATGGAAAAACTTTGTTGTCATATTCTACAACTTTAAGATAATAATAAAATACATTATTAAAATATAAGAGGAAGTTATGACAAAACTTAAGATAGCTTTAGTGAAGAAAAACAACGAGCAAAGAATTGTAAGTATTCATGGTGACACGGTATATGATTTAGCAACTTGTTTTATTGAGATGGCTAAAGAAACCGGTATTGATGTTTCCGTTTCAAATCAGCATATACCTGATAATCTAGAAGATTTCATTAAACAAGGTGACCAAGCTATTAAAAATAGTTCACAAGCCGTAGATTGGGCCATGAATATAGATACAGAAAATAAAAATTTAATGTGGAAACTTGAAGACAATTCTATACAAGCTCCAATAATCAATTCAAGCAAAATCATCATGATCGGGGATACATATACAAGTCACGCAGAAATAGGAGGCCATGTGCCTCCAACACGTCCTGGTATTTTTTTCAAGATGAGTCAAGTTGTCATAGGTGCTGATGACCCAATAATATATCTTAAGAATTATTATCCTCAACCACTTAAATTCGACACAGAATTAGCAGTAGTTATTGGTAAAGAAGGTATGAGTATCCCTGAAAATCAAATCCAAGATTACATCTGGGGATACACCATATGTAACGATCTTACTATCAGCGGGGTAAAGGATTTGGGTCCAAGATATAAATGTTTTGAATC
>CAYRIG010000127.1:0-5259 GCA_964424315.1 uncultured Dehalococcoidia bacterium
GGATTCGAACCTACGACCAATCGGTTAACAGCCGACCGCTCTACCACTGAGCTACACCGGAAAGATATTAAACCAAATCGAATAAAGCGTCATTGAATTTTACCATTTGTGATTAGGGTAGAACAAGATGTCATATAACTCTACTTAATTAATACATCTAGACTTATTTCTAATATGTTAGTTAGTCTACTTTTGAAATTTTTGTTGTGGGTTGAGCAGTGAAAGTTAGTTCTTTATTTTCTCCCACAGTAATATGCACAAAATCTCCTTCGGATATATCTCCAGAGATGATTTGTTTAGAGAGTTGGTCTTCAATATATCTTTGTATTATTCGTTTCAATGGCCTTGCGCCGTAAGCACGATCGTATCCATGATCGATAATCCAATCCATAGCATCTTCAGAGATGTCGAGTTTTAAACCAAATTTCGAAATTTTGGTTGAAACTTCATTTAGTATAATGGTTGCTATTAATTTTATCTCCTTAGGTTCTAATTCTTCGAAGATAATTATCTCGTCTATTCTGTTCAAAAATTCGGGTTTAAATTGATTTTTCAATGTTTCTTCTATGATATTTCTGGCGTGGTCAGTATTTTGTTTATCTTTATCTGCCAAAAATCCAACTTGACCTTTGTCGTTAATATTGGATCCGATATTGCTAGTCATTATTATAATTGTGTTTTTGAAATCTATTGTTTTGCCTTGTCCGTCAGTTAGTCGTCCATCATCAAGGATTTGTAGCAAAATCGAAAATATGTCGGGATGTGCCTTTTCAATCTCGTCGAATAATAAAACGCTAAAGGGTCTACGTTTAACTGCTTCTGTAAGCTGTCCACCTTCATCATATCCAATATAACCTGGCGGTGAACCAATTAATTTTGAAACCGAATGTTGTTCAAGATATTCAGACATATCAATTCTAATCATGTTGCTTTGGTCATCAAACAAAAATTCTGCTAGTGAACGTGCTAACTCTGTTTTACCGACTCCTGTAGGTCCTAAAAATAGAAAACTTCCTATAGGTTTATTTGGGTCATTTAGTCCGGCCCTAGCTCTTCTAACTGCATCTGATATTAGTTTTACAGGAGTGTTTTGTCCTATAATTCTTTCGTGTAGCCGATCTTCCATGTTTAATAATTTATCAGCTTCATTTTCTAACAATTTATTGGTTGGTATACCTGTCCAATCTGTGATCAGATTGCCAATATGTTCTGGTAGAACTTTCATTTCTGATTTTTCATTATTTGGTAAAGATTGTTTTTCAAGTTCATATTTTTGTTCAATTTGTATGCGGCTGGTTTTAATTCCAGCTGCTTTTTCGTAATCACCTTGCTGTGCTGCTGCTTCTTCTTGATTTAACATGTGTTGGATTTCTTTTTCTTTTTCTTTCAGGTCATTTGGCATAGATTGAGAATCTATACGTATTTTACTTGCTGCTTCATCTATCAAATCTACTGCTTTATCAGGTAATAACCTTTCAGTTAAATATCTTTTGCTTAGATTAACAGCAGTTTTAATTGCATCATCTTCAATAGTTACCTTATGATGGGATTCATATCTAGGTTTAAGCCCCATTAACATTTCTATTGCTGTTTCACTTGTGGGTTCTTCAACCATTATGGGTTGGAACCTGCGTTCCAAAGCAGCGTCTTTTTCAATATATTTTCTATATTCGTTGACTGTTGTGGCACCAAGGCATTGCAGTTCTCCTCTGGCCAATGCCGGTTTCATCATATTACTTGCGTCAATACCCCCCTCAGCTGCTCCAGCACCTACCACGGTATGTATTTCGTCAATAAAGACTATTATTTCTCCTTTGGCTGATTTGATCTCGTCCATGACGGCTTTTAGGCGCTCTTCAAATTCTCCTCTGAATTTGCTGCCGGCTACCAATGTCCCCATATCGATTGCTAGAACTTTTCGGTTTTTGAGTTCTTCTGGAACATCTCCTTTTACTATAGCTTCAGCCAATCCTTCCGCTATAGCGGTTTTGCCAACTCCCGCACCACCTATTAAAACAGGGTTGTTTTTAGTTTTTCTCAGCAATGTTTGCATAGCCCTTTTTATTTCGGTGTCTCTGCCGATTACGGGATCTAAATTTCCGCTTCTAGCCAGATCAGTAAGGTCTACGCTATATTTGTCTAGTGAGCCATAATGATTTTCAGACCGTTGGTCGGTCACCCTGTGTTCACCGCGTATTGATTGTAAAGATTTGTATACATTTTCCAGTGTTATACTGAATTTATTGAATAAATCGTGTAATGCGCCTTCCGTTTCCTGCACGATTGCTATTAATAGGTGTTCACTTCCTATGAATTCATCATTAAGCCTTTTGGCTTCTTCTTTTGAACGTTCAATTATCATTTCAGATCTAGGAGTGCTGTATATTTGAGATGAGCCATCTGAAACAGTCGGGAATTTATCTAAAATATTATTAGTTTCATCAATTAAATCATTTATGGATATGCCCAATTTTTTAAATATTTCTATTGGCACCCCTTCGGTTTCCTCTAGCAATGCTAAAAAAACATGCTCAGCATCCCATTGGTTATGGTTTAATCGCCTTACAATTTCTTGTGATCCGGCAAGAATTGCTTGAGCTTTTTCTGTAAAATCATTTGGGTTTATAATCATGAATCCCCCAATTGTTTATTTAGTAAACTTAGATGCCAAATATTGGTTATTGATGAGCAATCCTCCGAGTTTACTAGCCGTATTCCTTATCAACTAAATTAAGCCTACTATATGATGAACCATGAGTCAAACCGTATAAAGGTTGTTGCTTTATTATTTGCAAGTTAAATCTAGCGATTATTGGATTGTAGTTGTTTCGGTTTAGAAGTTGCATAAAGGGTTAATTCAATTACAACTAGTTCAATAACCAGGCCCGGTTGGGCATTTGTTGTCTTGGTTGTATAGTCAGCCTTAATCAGTGCTTTGTGCATGTTTTGTAGCGAACTCAAACTTATCTTTTCTTGGATTCTAGTTAATTTTTGGAGGACATAATTACTTATTGGAATATGTTTAATTAACTCTCTTTTTGGCAAACCATTATTGATTAAAGATTTTATCAATATTAGTGTTTTTATTTGTTTACCCAATAGCGTTATGATTAATTGCGCAGGTGTGCCTTGATTCATTAAGCTGATTAGGCTGGTGATAGCATGTTTTTTGTTACCTGCTAAAATTGCATCTATTGAGCTGAACAAATTTGGATTTGAAATGGGTACGACAAATATTTCGACGTCTTTAGGGGTAATTGTATCCGTCGGGTTGTACAAAGCTAATTTTTCTAATTCGGAGTCAACTTTTCTTAGATCGTTTCCTGTATATCTTATTAGTTCAGTTATTGCTTTTTCTTCTATATAGCAACTCTTGGAATGAGCTTTTTCTTTAATCCATTTTGTTAATGCGTGACTAGTGAGTTGGGGGAAATAGTTTATTTTTACGTGAGGCCTTATTTTATTAAGCATTTGATTGTTTTCTGATATATCGGAGTCTAAGAAAGTTAATAAGGTGGTATCTGGAAATTTGGGAATTTCTTCGACTATACTGTCCCATTCTGAAACCTTCTTATTTTTAGAGGTTTGTTTTGTTTTACTGAATCTGACTCGAGGAGATTTTTTAGATTCGAATAAAGTAAGTAGACCTTTGATAATGACTAGTCTCCTAGTAGATAAAAATGGCACTGAATAACATGCGTTTAGGAGGGTATCAGAGTTTACTTCGTTTGCATCGTATACATTTATATTGGTTGAATTTGAATCGCCATCGTCTATTTCGGATTTTAACTCAGTAATCTTTTGTTCTACTATAAAAGGATCTCCGTGGTACACAAGATTCATTTTATTTACCTTAAATTATTATTTATGATGATACGATTTATTAGTTTTACCTTTATTTAGGTCTTTGACGGTATTATAGAAGTTCTTTTGTAATTGTGTTAGTTGTTTTATTATTATTTGAGGCTTGGTGAAAATTGGATTTATCTTTATACATTCATATTCCTTTTTGTCAGACAAAATGTCCTTATTGTGATTTTAACACCTATGCAAAAATAGAACACTTGATGCCATCTTATATAGATGCTCTATGCAAAGAATTATTACTTTGGTCATCCGTATTAAAACCATATCCTATTCGAACGATATTTTTCGGTGGTGGTACTCCTTCTTATTTGCCAGTTGATAACTTAAAAAGAATTCTTGATTTGGTCAGAATAAATTTTGAATGCGATATTTCAGAAATAACAATTGAAGTGAATCCAAATGATATACAGGATTCAAACATTGATGGGTTTATGGAAATGGGTATTAATAGAATTAGTATAGGTACCCAGAGCTTTCAGGATTCTATATTAAATACCCTAGGGAGGACTCATTCTGCTGATACAGCAATAAATTGTTACAAAAAATTAAGGAAGATGGGTGTTGATAACATAAGTCTGGATTTAATGTATGGGATACCCTATCAGACTTTGAAAGATTGGGAAGATTCATTAAATATTGTTTCAGAATTGGAACCGGATCATCTATCTTTATATTGTCTAACTCTTGAAAAACATACACCGATGCAACGGATGATAGATATAGGTGAATTAAAATTAGTAGATGATGATTTAGCAGCAGACATGTATGTTTTATGTGAAGAGTTTTTGCGTGATAAGGGATACGAACAATATGAGATTTCTAATTGGTCAAAACCAAACAAAGAAAGCCAGCATAATTTAAGGTACTGGATGAATCGATCATTTTTAGGTGTTGGCCCAGGAGCACATTCTTATTTATTTAAAAATAGATTTAATAATGTAAAATCTCCAAATACCTACATAGCTAAATATTTAGCCTCAGCTAAATTGGTTTCCACTCCTGATAATTTTGATAATACTAATGATTTGTTAAATCAAATTCCTAGCCTTGAAAATATTGAACCTATCGATAAGCGTCTTGAGATGGGAGAAACAATGATGTTGGGTTTGAGATTGAACCGTGGGATTAAAGCAGTAGAATTCGAAAAGCGGTTTGGAGTAAGTGTTAGTGATATTTTTGGAGAAACTATCAAAGATTTAATAGATCAGAAATTATTAATCTGTTCCAATGATATATACAAGTTGACGCAAAAAGGAAGATTACTGGGGAATGAAGTATTTAGTAGGCTGTTTTAAGAAATAATTATTTTAATAAGTTGGCAAATTTAGGTAGAGGAGTTCCGATTAGTGGAATCGCATATGATTTAAAATCCTCTGTCGGCAATAAATCCTG
>CAYRIG010000128.1:0-5246 GCA_964424315.1 uncultured Dehalococcoidia bacterium
TTCAAGCACTTGGGATGACTGGTAAAAGTATGTGAGACAAATGCTCTTTCCCAAAATAGACGTTATTGGTAGCTTTAACCATACAGGTATGCTTCCCCAAGTCTTCTCCTGTATTGGGGTTAACATCAAAACGGGGGAAATTGCTGCTGGAGATATCTATTCTTATTCTATGATTAACTTTAAACACATTACTGATTGGCGAAAGGGGTATATTTATTTTATATAACTTACCAGGCTTCATCATTTCAGATTTGTCGAACCCATTACGATACCTGCAACGAATAATTGAATCGGTTAAATTTAAATGATACCCATCTTTATAATCTTCACTTTTTGGATATACATCAATTAATTTTGCAGTAAAGTCGGTATCTATGGCAGAGGAAGAAATCCAAATCATCACTTGAATATTTCCTGTAATTTCAACATCGTTGACTAATGGGGGTGTTTCAAACACCAAAACATCTGATCTATCACAAAGCAAAGGATAAGGCTCATTACTTCCCAATAATCCATTTTTTTCCTTTTGGTGTGCTCCACCATCATAAAACATTGCTTGCATATAATCTCTAGGGTCTTCTGTCTCCAGGTTAAATTCATCAGGTAAATTTGCTATTTCTCCAGCTGCGCTAGTTGAAGCAATAGTTGGGACCGGTCTGTTAGGGTCGTAAATGTAAGATATTTGAGTAGTTTCATGATTAGGAATATGTGGAGATAAAAACCCGTCGCCATGAAAATAAAATTTCACATAATTTGTCCTACTTAATGGCCATTTCGGTTCCTCTCTCCAAAATCCTCCATGATTTAATTTACCTTGTTCATTTTTTTTACCATCACCACCTCCCATTACAAATATTCTGACTGGCTTATCATTTTCCACTCCATTAGGAATATCCTTAAGCCAACGATCAAACCACCTTAACCGTTGCTTTCCATACCCTTCAATTCCATATGAAGCTTCGGTCCCAAAATCAATGTCGCCTGAGTAAGTCTGTCCATTCCTCCTGCCTCCATGGTTCCAAGGCCCCATATCTAATCTCTGTGCAGTCTTATTTTTATTGGACATGGCGACATATTGATGTGTAGTAGCAACTGAAAAAGGATCATACCAACCTCCTGAAAAAACTGCAGGTATATCCGCTGCTTCATCAAAATATTGCTCCTGATTACAACATTCCATCTGCCAAAATTCGTCATATTCCCCTCGGTAATAATATTCAAAAAGAATCTTCTCTAAATTAGGAACCCATTTTAGAGGTGTCTGTCCAGGTTTTAATGGGGTATCTTTTAAAAAGGCACGGATATTTTGCCATCCATGTAGGACATCTTTCCGTTTTTCTATATCACCAATGATTTCAGGGGCATCATGTGCATGAAGAAACAATGCCGCAAACATCCACAGTGACATACAACCCCCTTCACGTGCCTCATGTGCAAAAATATTAGTAGGCGCAACATCAACCCAAATGGCAGAAAGGTGAGGAGGTTTCGTCAATGAAGCGACAGTTTGAATAATCCCGCTATGAGAACTTCCAGTCATACCAATACGGCCATTTGACCATGGTTGAGATGCTATCCATTCGACAGTACCATAACCGTCATTACCTTCATTACAATTAGCTGTGTGGAAATATTGACCTACCCCTCCAGATTTACCACGCCCCCTAATATCTTGAATCACCACAATATATCCTTTCGGCACAAAATAATTTGCTACTGGATCAATCCACAACGATTTCCAATCCTTGCCATAGGAAGTTCTTCCCAAAATAGTCGGAAATAGCCCTTCTAAACGTTTTTCTTTAACTGCCGGGTAATAAATATCTGTAGCCAATGCGACTTTATCTCTCATAGGTACCATAACGTTGCTGTCTACTACTATTCCATATTCATGAACCGCTAATGGCATAATAAATTTATCTCACCATATTAGGAGAATCTGCCCGGCCAGGAATCGAACCTGGGTCATAGGAGCCAAAGTCCCATGTGCTACCGCTACACCACCGGGCATTATTTTGTTGGTTGAAACCTAAGTATTATTAATGTAAAACTAACTAAATAATTATATCTACATTTATCTTATAAAAAACTTCGACCATTAACACCAACAATTCAAGTATACTATTTTAATAAACTAATGCTGTTAAATTAAATAGATTTGCACACGTTTCAAACTAAGGACATCGTATCATACAATTTATTTGTGCCAAAAACACACAATATTGTATAAATCGCCAATCAAATAATCATTCTAATCTAAAGGAAGACTATGGAATCGGAAATACTAAAACAAGACATACAAACCGTTAATAACCTTGTGGGCGAAATAACCAAAAGTATCCAAAAAGTGATTGTTGGAAAATCGGAAACCATAGAACTTTTGCTGATAAGCATGATTTGTCGTGGCCATATACTTTTAGAAGATGTTCCTGGCATTGGTAAAACAACACTTGCTAAATCATTAGCTCAATCCCTAGGGAGCACATTTAGCAGAATACAATGCACTCCTGACTTAATGCCAAATGATGTTCTGGGATTTAATTTTTTCAACCAAAAAAATTCAAGTTTTGAATTTAGACCAGGACCCATTTTCAACCAAATTGTACTAGTAGATGAAATTAATCGTGCGACTCCAAGAACCCAATCAGCATTACTTGAATCAATGCAAGAATTTCAAGTCACAATTGACGGCATCACTCAGCAATTACCGGCTCCATTCACAATCATAGCTACCCAAAACCCGATTGAAATGGAAGGTACTTTCCCTTTACCTGAAGCGCAGCTAGACAGATTTATAATGCGGTTATCTTTAGGATATCCTACAAAAGAAGAAGAGAACGAATTATTTACGCGGTCTGATAATAATTACCTGTCCGAAGTTATTACTCCAATTACAGACAGCGAAAAAATCATTGCGCTTCAAAACATACATAAATCAGTGAAGGTAACTAAAGAAATAAAAAACTACATAATTAAAATCATATCTGCAACCCGTAATGAAGAAGATATTGTACTAGGAGCTAGTCCAAGGGCTAGCCTGGATCTATACAAAGCATGCCAAGCAAAAGCAGCCGTAAATGCTAGAGATTTCGTTATACCTGATGATGTCAAAGCTCTGGCGCCACATATATTAACCCATAGAATTGGCGTCAGTTTAAATGCTCAAATTAAAGAAAGAACCTCTAATCAGATAATTAATAAAATATTGGATTCAATCGAGATACCGATCACGACTGATTATGAATAAAGTATTAAATTCCAAATTCAAATGAAAAAAACCCGTCTTTCAGGTAAACCGCTTCACGACACATGGATTATTTTGCTTATTGGAGTGACTGTATTTGGAGTAATCACAAGTAAAGGACTGGTAATTTCATTTGGGTGCATTGGGATGATCGTTGCGTTTATTTCATTAGTATGGGATAAAGTTTGCTTACAAAATTTAACCTATTATAGAAAACTATCGACCAAAAGAGCTTTCGTAGGAGAAAAAATTGACATTAATCTATCGATTGAAAACAAAAAACCTCTTCCTTTGCCAAAAGTTCTCATATCAGACGAACTACCTGGCGGGCTTAAATTGCAGAAATCTCAACCCTTATTTGAAATAAACCACCAAATAATTGACAACAGGTTTTTTATAAGAAAATCATTTTCTCTTGGATGGTATCAAAAAATTTTCTGGAACTACTCAGTAATATGTACTAAAAGAGGAATTTATAACTTAGGTCCTGCCAACATAGAAGTCCATGAACCTTTAGGATTTTTACAGAGTAAAACCAAACATCATGCCCGAGACAGTATTGTAATTTATCCAAAGTTGATCGACATAGAAAAACTTGAATCTCATTCAAATAGACCTTTAGGCGAATCAATAAAAGGAATGAAATTACTAAATGATTATTCGAGACCATATAGTGTCAGGGATTATGAAATAGGTGACCCTGTAAAAACTATAGATTGGAAGTCCACAGCTAAAACTACAAAACTTAAAGTCAAAACATATGAACCAAGTATAAGCGACATATTCATCATTGCTGTAGCTACTGAAACAACTTCTCCTCACTGGGCAGCTCATAGCCCTAAAAAATTAGAGAGGGTCGTAAGTACTGCTGCTTCAGTAGCATGGCTAGCGTTCAAAAAAAAATTGCAACTTGGGATTTTGACAAATGATCTGCCCCTACCAAAAAACAATCCTTTGATTGTTTCACCTAGCAAAGACAAACATAATATTGATTTCGCACTGAAAGCATTAGCTGGAATTAAAGCTTATTCGGTCGAGCCACTAGAAGACAGACTTATGAAATGTTCACGCAACATACCAAAGGGTTGTACTCTATCCATAATCACTTCACATCTATCAAAAAACCTGATGCTTACTGCCCATCATCTTTCTAGTACTGGATACAATGTAATAGTAATTAACACCGGAGATGAATACAAAGATCAAATACCAAAAAGAATCAACCTGTATCAAATAAACGATTTCTTGGACTTAAATTACAGTGAAGCGATTTAACTTACAAAGAACTTTTTTGATTGTAACCAATTCAATTATTGAAATTATTTGGGTATTCGCTTTATTGAACGTACTATCATCTTTTATGCAAATCGGCGACTCTTATCTTAGTTGGATATCAATTTTAATATTAACCACAATTCCACTATTAGCACGAATTGTCAGTCCCAAAAAGTCCAAATACCCTGAAATAACCTCTAGTATTCTAGTCGCTATCGGGATTATAAATCTATTATTAATTGTATTGGTCGATTTAAATTCAGCTTCTTATCCAACTCCCATATACCGCACTCTTTTGGCCATAACCATTTTAAGCGGATTGTGGCTTTGGTATCGCTCAACAACTATAGCTACCATGGAATCTATAGAGGCAAGGTTAAGTATGACATTTAGAGTTGGTACCGCAATTATTATGATACTAGCCCTAACTGACATTTACACTACAACCAATCTTCATAGTTTACCTATAATTATCGGATTCTATTTATTTGGCATAAGCGGTTTATTGATAGGCAATAAAATTCAGGATAAAAACCCTGAAGGCATAAACAGGCAATGGAACATATTTTCTTTTGGCGCATTGGGGTTAGTTTTATCCATAGGAATGTTATTTGCTGTAATAAAAAAAGATTGGTCGAATTACACCACTTATGTTGTGGACGCTTTATTTTCGTTTGCAATGGGCATAATATTTGCATTCTTTGGAGCTATATCTTGGATTGCTAAA
>CAYRIG010000129.1:0-5240 GCA_964424315.1 uncultured Dehalococcoidia bacterium
GGTAAAGTGGATTTGATTTCTTTTATGAGTTTATTAGCATCAAAGTATGAGATTACCAATGTACTTGTGGAAGGTGGAGGTAAACTGGTGGGAGCACTTTTTGATTTAAGTCTTGTTGATAAGATTGCTGTTTTCGTTTCCCCTATGATTATTGGGGGTGAACAATCTATAACTGGTGTAGAGGGGCAAGGTGTCGAATTGATTAAAGATGCTTTTCGTTTGAATGATGTTCAAATGACTAAATTAGATACAGACATTCTTATAACCGGGAGTATTAGGTAAACATGTTCACTGGTATAGTTCAAGAATTGGGGAAGGTAAATGGCTTTCAAAATGGCAAGATGTCAATTACAGGAACTAAGATTCAGGGAGATATACGTATAGGGGATAGTATAAGTGTAAATGGTGTTTGCTTAACTGCTGTGAACGTTGATAAGAATTGTTTCGAAGTCGATGTGATAACTGAAACCATGTCTAGGACCAACTTAGGCGAATTAGTAATTGAAGATTCAGTTAATCTTGAACTTGCATTGCAACCGACAGACAGGATGGGAGGACATATCGTTCAAGGTCATGTTGATTGTACAGGTTTGATTTCATCGTTAAAAATCCAAGATAAATCTCACGTCATTGCAATAGAAGTTAAAGGCGAATTTATGAGATATATTGTAGAAAAAGGGTTTATAGCGATTGATGGAATAAGCTTGACTGTGTCTAAAGTCTATGGGAATTTGTTTGAAGTTTCAATCATACCTCATACCTTTAGTGTTACAAATTTATCCTTGCGAAAGGTTGCGGATTATGTAAATCTAGAGGTGGATATAACTGCCAAGTATATTGAAAGTATTATTATGGATCGAACTAACGTGTCAGATGAGTAAAAGTAGGTGAGAATAGGGATGGGAAATAAAAAAGTTGAAAAAATAATAAAAAACATCCGTGATGGAAAGATGGTGATAATAGTTGATGATGAAGATAGAGAAAACGAAGGTGATCTTGTAGTCGCTGCTGAAAAGATAACTCCTGAAATTGTAAATTTTATGGTCACTCATGCCAAGGGTCTGGTTTGTATTCCAATGTTGTCCGAGAGACTTAAGGAGTTGCAATTACCCGCAATGGTTCAAGACAATACTGCTCCACTTAGTACCGCTTTTACAATATCAGTGGATGCTGTAAAAGACGTAAGTACGGGTATTTCTGCCCAGGATAGAAGTAATACTGTAAAAGCACTCATTGATGAAAAAACGAACGCACAAGATTTAGCTAGGCCAGGGCATTTGTTTCCGTTACGGTATAGAGAAGGGGGCGTTTTGGTAAGGGCGGGGCATACTGAAGCGGCAGTCGATTTGGCTCAAATGGCAGGGTTATATCCGGCTGGAGTAATCTGCGAAATATTATCTTCAGATGGTTCTTCTGCAAAAATGGATGAATTAGAAAATTTTTCAAACCAACATAATATTGATATTGTTTCTATAGCAGAAATCATAGGGTACCGAAGGTCTCATGAACGTATGGTTGAAAGGGTTGCAGAAGCGCGGTTGCCAACGCGACATGGAGAATTCACGGCAGTTTCTTATAAGAGCATGGTTGATAAAGACGAACATGTTGCATTAATAATGGGAGAAATAAATAAGGAAGACCCTACTTTAGTGAGAGTTCATAGTGAATGTTTGACTGGGGATGTTTTTGACAGTACAAGGTGTGATTGTGGCGAACAAGCTGCAGCTTCTTTAAGAATGATTTCTGAAGAAGGAAGAGGGGTGTTTTTGTATATGAGACAAGAAGGAAGAGGAATCGGTATACACAATAAAATCAAAGCATATAATTTACAGGACCACGGGTTTGACACTGTAGACGCTAATATTCATTTGGGTTTTGCTCCAGATGTTAGGTATTATGGTATAGGAGCGCAAATCTTAATGGATTTAGGGATTGGGAATATGAAAATTTTGACAAATAATCCAAGGAAAATAGCTGGATTAGATGGATATGGGTCGCTTGTTGTCACTGAAAGAGTTCCGATAGTTGTAAAACCGAATCCTGAAAATGCTAAATATTTGAATACAAAAAGGGAAAAGATGGGACATCTTTTTGAAGATAATTAGGAATTAGGATTTTAGGGAGGTTCGCCACGAAGGAAATTACTGGAACGGAAAATGGAGTTGGATTATCTATAGGAATTGTTGTTGCGCAATTTAATAAAGAGATAACCGAAAGGTTACTTGATGGTGCTATTGCTTCATTAGGTTCTGCCGGTGTTAATCAAGATAATATAACGGTTGTGTGGGTTCCAGGCACATTTGAAATACCTAGTACTACGAATTTAATGGCGATATCAAAAAGGTTCGATGCTTTGATTTGTTTAGGTGCAGTTATAAAAGGAGATACGGATCACGACAAATATATTTCTTATTCTGCGTCTGGGGGTATAGCTCAAATTGCGATAGAGAATAATTTGCCTATTATATTTGGTATATTAACCACCGATAATATCAATCAAGCGTATGATAGGTGCGGGGGCAGAGATTCAAAACATATAGCTACTGCTAGAGGGACAGAAAAATCTTTAGATGATCCAGATGAAAAGGATTCGATTGTAGGAAATGTAGGATTTAATACAGGTTTAGATGCTGTTCATATGGCTAATGTTTTTAAATTGATTGCTGATCTATAAATTCCTAAATTTATTAACAAAGTGGGAATATGCAAAATCTGATATCTAGCATGTTGAATGGTGACCGTAGGTCTCTTTCCAAATTGGTTAGTGCAATTGAGCATGGAGATTTGGATTTAGAATTATTGGTTAATAATATTCAAGATAAAACGTCTGGTTCGTATATTGTTGGTGTTACTGGTCCGCCAGGGTCGGGTAAAAGTACAGTTGTAGGTAATTTGATAAATAAATTATCTAAAGAAAATCTAAAGGTAGCTTTTTTAGCCGTTGATCCCACAAGTCCCTTTGATGGAGGGGCTTTATTAGGGGATAGGATTAGGGTAACTGATCTGAATTTGAATGAGAATGTTTTTATCAGGAGCATGGGTACTAGAGGTTCAGTGGGTGGATTGAATGTTGTAGTTGGTATCACAGTGGATCTGTTTGCAGCGTTCGGGTTTGATATCATAATTGTAGAATCTGTAGGTGTAGGTCAGGTAGATATCGATATAATGAATATTTCTGATACTGTGATAGTAACGACCGTTCCCGAAGCTGGGGATGAAATACAAATTCTTAAACGTGGGTTAATAGAGATTGCAGATATATTTGTAGTCAATAAAATCGATAGACCGGGTTCAAATCATATTGCTACTGCATTAGAAGAAGAAATTTCAAGTCGGGTAACAAATATGAGCTGGACGCCGCCAGTGATATTGTCGCAGGCAAATAAAAATATAGGAATTGACTCGGTCAGGGAAGCTATCGAGAAGCACAAAGATTTTTTGAATGATTCTGGGATGATTTTGACTAAACGTGGATTAAACAGAGATCGCCAATTTGTTAGTTTGGTTGAAAATAATTCAATTAATTTGATTAGGCGATTATTATCTTCGGATGAACAAATGATTGAATTAAGAAATAAAATCAAACATGGTGAACTTAATCCTTATGTCGCCGCGTTGAAATTGAATCATTTGTTAGATTTTAATAACAAAAATGAGCTGATGTCAAAATAGGATTGCAGGTTTAATTGAATCTTGAATCATAAAACATGCATTGTTAGAATGCATATTAATGGGGATTAGTCTAGTGGTAGGACAACACACTCTGGATGTGTAGGCCGAGGTTCGAATCCTCGATCCCCAGTTTAATCTTATCTGGCGCGTTCGTCTAGTGGCTTAGGACACCGCCCTCTCAAGGCGGAGATCACGGGTTCGAATCCCGTACGCGCTACCAATCACACACTTGAATTGCTGGCAATTCTTTTTCTTACTTGGTTATATAAGCCAATATCCAAAGGTCCTTTCAACATTGAATCGATGTTCATCTTTAGGTGTTCTGGATTGGTGGTTCCCACTATGGCTGTATGTGCATTTTTGTTCGAAAGAGTGAATCTTAGTATAAAGGAAGTTTTTGTTTCGCCGGGGTCCAAAAATTCGTGCAGATTGTATTTTTCAAAATTTTCCCATACTAGTTTAGAGCCTTTACCTATATCCGGTTCACCTAAAGCAACTGCTCCGTTTATTATGATGCCAGCACCACTTTCACCAGCTATGTTCATAGTATTTTCGTTTTCTATTTGTAAAGCAGAATAGGGTATTTGAAATAAGTCAAATGAATTCCATTCAACGAATTCTTTAAAATGAGGTTCGCTTGTTGAAACCCCTATCCATCGGCATTTGCCGCTTTTTTTAAACTTGTTTAAAGCATCTACTAATTCTCCTGAACGACATTGGTCTGGTGTGGGATTATGCAGTTGGTATATATCTACATAATCGGTTTTTAATCTTTTCAAGCTTTGGTTGAGTTGCATTTCTAAGTCATCAGCTTTCCACAAATTTCCTTTGGTTGCCAGGTAAAATTTATCTCTTTTATGTTTTAGGAATTTACCAATTAGTTGTTCACTATTACCATATGAAATTGCTGTATCAATAAAATTAATGCCGGCGTCAACTACTGCATTTAAAATGATATCTCTTTGTTTGTCATTCATTGGTTTTCGGTGGCCGGAGCCATACCCTAACCTAGTAACCTGTAGTGCCGTTTTACCTAGTGATGTTTTTGGTAATTGTGTTTGCATTGAATGCTGCCTATTTAATATTTGTTTTTATCTGTAATGGTTGACTACTTTATGATGGGCTTCTATGACCTTTTCAATATAATTATCGGTGTAATTAGGTGTCATATTGAAATTAACATTTCGCGACATTAAATGATTTCCGTAGAGTAGTTCCGTTTCGTTATAATCAATTTGGATTTCACGATGATAATCTAGTGGGAATTTAGATGTGCCATATAAGGCTGGTTCGGACAAAAATGGATTTTTATTTAAAGGGCCTATATCAGGGGTTAGTAAGTAAGGGCCGGCAGTTGGGATACCTTCGGCTGAAACCGCTTCAGCATATTCTGGGGCGGTACAATTTAAGGCATCTGTATCAATTGTGAATGATAATGCCCAATAAGTATGGGTTACTCCTTCTCTTACTTTTTGTGGCGTGATTTCTTTTATATCTGATAATCCATCAATAATCTTTTTTGCGGATTTAATTTTAGATTGAACGTACCCATCGACTTTTTTTAATTG
>CAYRIG010000130.1:0-5229 GCA_964424315.1 uncultured Dehalococcoidia bacterium
GAATGGATGATCTTGGAAAGGTGTCTGTGGTTCAAACTAAGGGAAATCGGACAAACCCCCCTTAATTTAAAGCATGTAATCTAATTTCAACAATAATTCTTCAAACCCAATCCCCTTTAAAGCTGATGTGAAAATGAATCCAGTAGGCATATCTTCAAATTGATCTATATTGATTGGTTTTCCATTTTGTTGGAATCTATCGATTTTGTTTAATGCAACTATGGTAGGTTTTTCTGAAATACCTAACTCTTCAAATGTTTTGTGAGCGATTTGCCACTGTGCATGAGCTTTAGGATCAGATATATCAACAACATGGATTAAAATTTTCGAAAAATGTATTTCTTCAAGAGTCGCTCTAAATGCAGCGACCAAACTTGCAGGTAATTTTTGAATCAATCCGACAGTATCTGAAATCAAGATTTTGTTGCCAGATGTTAACGTGACTTGTCTTGTAACTGTATCCAAAGTTGAAAATGGTTTGTTTTCTGCGATAACTTTCGCGTTGGTTAAACCATTCATAAACGTGCTTTTTCCGGCATTTGTGTATCCGACTAACGTAGCGATTGGGATTCCTTCTGATTTTCTCTTACTTTGGTAAATATTCCTGTGTCTTTTAACATCTTCTATTTTAGATTTGATTTTACTGATCCGATTTCGTAACAATCTACGGTCGGTCTCTATTTGTGTTTCTCCTGGACCTCTAGTTCCTATTCCTCCTCCTAATCTTTCCAAATGGGTCCATTGCCCTTGTAATCTAGGTAGCAAGTATTCATTTTGAGCTAGTTCAACTTGAAGTCTTCCTTCACTTGTTTGGGCTCTATTTGCAAATACATCTAATATTAAAGCCGTACGATCTAGAACCTTTTTACCGTTTAAAGCCTCTTCTAGGTTTCTTTGCTGGGTTGGTGTTAATTCATCATCGCATATTAAAGTATCAAAATCTTTAATAGAGCTCAGTTCTTCTAATTTACCAGAACCTAAATAAGTATGGTTAGGTTTTTTTAAATTTTGAGATATTGTGGATACAACTTCTCCGCCCACTGTGGATGTTAGATTGGCAAGTTCAAGTAGAGATTCTTTATGGGACCATAGTGGACGATGACCATTAATATTTACTGACGCTAATATAACACGTTCTTTTTTAGGTTTAGTATGAAAGAATTTTGAATGTTTAGCCATACTATATAGTTACGAAGGTTTAAATGTTCAATTTAGACATTCTTTCTAAAGCGGTTTGTATGTCTTTATCTGGAAGAGTTAAAGAAAGTCTAACGTATCCATCTCCATTTTCTCCATATCCAGTACCGGGAGATACTAGGACATCACATTGTTCCAAAACCGTTTCTGAGAAACTTTCTGATGTAAAACCATTTGGAACCTTAGCCCAAATGTACAAACTTGCTTTTGGGGTGTCTACCGTTAAACCCAAATTTCGCAAGGTGCTTATTACGGAATCGCGCCGTTTTTTATATATGACATTCCGTTCATGTATTAAATTTAAAGGTTCCTGGAGTGCCTTTACTCCCATTTCTTGAATCGCTGCAGGAACACCGGAATCTAGGTTTGATTTAACGATTAATAATTTGTCGATGATATCTTTGTTTCCCGCAGCCATACCTAATCTCCAACCTGTCATGTTGAAAGTTTTAGATAATGAATGGAATTCAGCACCTATGTCCATTGCGCCGGGTGTTTCTAGAAAGCTGGGTGGTTTATACCCGTCATATGTGACTTCGGTATAGCAGGCGTCATGTAACACCGCAATGTTATATTTTTCGGCGAACTTAACGACGTGTTTGAAATAATCCACAGTTGCGATAGCTCCAGTAGGATTATTTGGGTAGTTAAGCCAGATCACCTTAGCTTTATTTGCTATATTTGTAGGAATAGAATCGATGTCAGGCAACCATCCATTATCTTCTGTTAGTGGCATTAAATATGATTGACCGCCGGCAAATAAAGTGCCTATAGAATACACAGGGTACCCGGGATCTGGTACTAAAGCGATGTCTCCAGGGTCTATAAAACAGAAGGCTGCGTGGCCAATTCCTTCTTTAGCACCGATCAAAGAAATAATCTCATTTTCAGGGTTAACTTCAATTCCAAATCTAGATTTATACCAAATTGATACTTCTTTTCTGAAACTTAGAAGTCCTTCTGATTCGGGATAGCGGTGGTTTTCGGGTGTTTTACTAGACGATATAAGTTCATCTATGATAGTCGATGGAGTTGGAAGATCCGGATCGCCGATTCCAAAACTTATTACGTTGATTCCTTGTGCCTTTTTTTCAGCAATTTTACGGCTTATTTGTACAAAAATATAAGGTGGCACCTTATTTACTCTATCGGCAAAAATATTCTCCATCAAAATCCCCTATTTTTAGATATTTGTTGTTTTAGTTTGCTTAATATATTCGAAATTCGTATCTAATCTATTCCCATGTGCCTTCAAAGACTTCGGTAATAGGTCCTGTCATTATTACATCTTCATCGCTCTCCCCGCTCCACTCTATATGTAGGTTGCCACCTGGCAATTCAACTTCTACTTGTTTATCCAAAATTCCTGCATTTATACCAGCACATACGATGGCACAAGCACCGGTACCACATGCCATGGTTATACCTGAACCTCTTTCCCAAACCCTAGTCTTTACGTATGATTTGTTTACAACATTCACAATTTCAAAATTAATTCTGTTTGGAAAAAAACGATGATTTTCTACAAGTGGACCGTATTTTAGTAAATCAACAGAATCAACAGGTTCAGATATAAAAGAGACAGCATGTGGATTCCCCATAGATACACAGCTGATATTGAACTGTTTATCGTCGACTATTAACGGATAATCAACTATTTTTTGAAGGCTGGAGTCAATTTTTACTGGAATTATTTCTGGTTGAAAGATTGGTTTGCCCATGTTTACTTCTGCTGCACTAATTATATTTTTTTCTATAATTGGTGTTACAGACTTAATTCCAGATTTAGTCTCAATTAATATTGGATTTTTGTCTTTTTGAACAAATCCAGTTTTGATTGCAAAAGCGGCGAAACATCTTATCCCATTGCCACACATATCACCCTCTGAACCATCAGAGTTAAACATAACCATTTTTACGTCAGATGCATTAGATGTTAAAGCCAAAATCAATCCGTCCGACCCTACACCTCTATTTCTATCACTTATTTCTACCGCCAATTTATTCCAATCCTCATGTATATCTCGGCCATCTATAAAGACATAGTCATTAGCTGCTCCATGCATTTTTGTAAAATTCATATGTGAAGGCCATCCCTAAATCAAATGTAACTATAAGAAAGTGAAATAAAGAAAATTCTATCACATGATAATAACTCTCATGGACTTTTTAAATAAAGGAAGAATTTCTTTGAATACCCAATTTAATCCAAATATCACTTCAGAAAAGAAATAGATGCATTTAAAGCTTTAGAGTGGCCATCGCTGTCCGAATTAAACCAGTTGATACGGTGGTCTGACTTGCTAAACCAATTCATTTGCTGTTTTGAAAAACGGTTAGTGCGTCTTTGTATTGTTTTAATACAGTCGGTTATGCTTGATCCATTTTTTATATAGCTTGCGATTTCTTTGTATCCTAAACTCGATAATGCTGGAAGGTTTAATGAATATCCGTTATCTAAAAGATAGTTGACTTCATTTATCCACCCACTATCAAACATCTTTTGAACTCTGCTATCGATTTTGTCCTTAAGTATGGATGGTTCCAATTCTAAACCGATGATATAGGTGTGATAAGGAAATTTTCCTTTACTTGGTACGGTTTTTATTGAACCCATTGCTAATTCTATCGCCCTTATCAATCTTCTTGGATTATTGAGGTCTATTCTTTTGTATGCTTTTTTATCAATAGCCGATAGATGTCGTTTTAAAGTTTCCTTTCCGACATATTCAGAAATTTCTGTTAAATTCTTGCGTAATTTTAAATTAGGTTTGATTTCAGGTACTATCCAGCCTTCTATAAGTCCCCAGAAATATTGACCAGTTCCCCCTACAATAATTGGTACTTTATTCCTACTTAAAATATCTGATATAGAAATATTTGCCTGTTCAAGAAATATGGCTAAATTATATTCTTGGTCAGGATAAATAGAATTAATAAGATGGTGCTTTATGTTATTCATGGATGAATGAGTTGGTTTAGATGTTCCGATATCCATGTGTTTATAGATTTGGCGACTATCTACGCTAACGATTTCACCATCGATTTTTGACGCTAATCTAATTGAGAATTCAGTTTTTCCTACTGCTGTAGGTCCGACGACAGCTAATATTTTGGGATATCGTTTATTCGTCAATATTGTTACTTTTATATTTGAGACCCTGAGACTATTGCAACAAATGATTTAGGGTCTAAGCTAGCACTACCAACTAATGCTCCATTTATATCATTCTGAGAAACGAAATCTTTGATATTTTCTGATTTTACGCTGCCACCGTAGAGTATGGGTACTTTTTGACTAATAATTCCATAAAGATCGTTGATTTTATTTCTGATTGTTAGAGACATTTCTTGAGCTATTTCACTGCTTGCAGATTTACCTGTGCCTATTGCCCAAATTGGTTCGTATGCGATTATGAGGTTATCTAAAGATGCTACGTTTTCTAATCCTTTTGTAAGCTGTTCTCCTATTACTTGATCAGCGTCACCTTTGGTTCTTGATTCAATGGATTCTCCTACACATAGGATAGGATTTAATCCATTGTTGATAACAGACCGTAATTTCATATTGATTGTCAAATCATTTTCTTTAAACAAAATTCTTCTCTCAGAATGTCCGACAATTACATATGAGCATAGTTCTTTTAGCATAGAAATTGATATTTCGCCTGTATATGCTCCATCAATCTCAAAATAAACATTTTGGGCTCCTAGTTCAATACGAGTACCCGCTATTAATTTACTTAACTCTGATAAAGAAGTAAACGGTGGACAAATTACCGTTGTTACCGAATTGATTTTAGATAATGGATCTACAATTTGATTAACAAAAGATATTGATTCAGAGACAGATTTATTCATTTTCCAATTTGCTATTATTAATGGTTTCATCGATATTAATTTCCTGTCTGGATATTCAATGGTATTTATTACGGACCGAACTTATTTAATCTATCACTGTGTGCTAATGCCAAAAGCATTAAGTGATTTGCATTTATATTGCCTATAGCACCACTTCTACATTGATTTTCT
>CAYRIG010000131.1:0-5189 GCA_964424315.1 uncultured Dehalococcoidia bacterium
AAAAATGCAAAAATCCAAAATTGTATGGAGTAATATACCTCCTGGATTTGTTTATCACTGCATCAAGTGATTTATTAAGGTAAATGTCGATTTAATCGTAGAATAAGTGACCTTTGTATTGGTGCATTCCTTTTATGAATACTAATAATCCGCAAGCGAGCAATGTATATAATCCATTCATGTCAGGATATGAATAATTCAAAGGAAAAATATTGTATTCGTAAGTTACGATAGCTGAAGATAAAGTTACTAATATAACAAGTACGGTTCCTAATATCGCAAAGTTGCGTGTTTTGTAAAAAACAATGAGGATAAACGGGAATATAAATATAAAACTAAGTGGGTTGATCGCGCAAGATAACCCTAGACATTTGGCGAGCCCAGTGCCCCCCTTAAATCTGAAAAATATTGGGAAAAACGTGCCAGCCAATACCAAACATCCCAAGATGATCTGATGGGTTATTCCGTAACTTGCAAATTTATTTATTGCAAACAGACAAATCGTAAAAACTGAACTAGAAGTAAATAGATCTCCAGCAAAAACTGCTATAGCCCCTTTTGAACCAAACTCTCTTGAAAAATTTGCTGCACCAGGATTACGTGTGCCAAATTCAGTTATATCTTTTTTGTATAATTTTGTGATTATTTTTGCCCAAACCAATGAACCACTTAAATAAGAGAATATACTTAATATCAAAAATACAAATAATTCCAAATTCTTGCTCCCAAATTTATAATATTTATGTCTGTTATCATTCCCACTTAAGGGTATAGAGTTTGGAATTTTTGAGCCAAATTCTTAAAACAACCCGATCTGGTAGGCTTTGGTTATTTGGATTTTTCCATTGATATTCGTGTTCAATTGAATCGCCATCAAAAACCTTACCGTCATTTTTACCGAATCCACTTATAATTTCACCGGTTTCATTAAGTAGTTCTATAGATATATATCCATTTTCATTACATTGACCGTTTATAATTAAATGTTGATTGACTGTTTGTAAAGGTTTGGTCACTAAAATACCCTCTCTAAGATTGTTTGGTTCAAGATATATGTATCTATCGTAACCAATCTCAGCTATACCTATCCCATGAGATACTAAAGAAGGATCTTTTGCTTCAGGGACATCTAAATTCTCTCTTGAACCAGTTATCCACCAGTCGTGGTGAGTGTTTGACCCTCCATAAAAAATAAGAGTCTTATCATTTTTAGTTATTGGTGTACTTGGAACCGCAACCTGATATTGATCCCAACTATTTAAAGGACCATTATTTAAAAAAGGTTGGCGCTTGTTTGTACGGTTCCAATTGTGTCCGTCTCTACTGAATATCAATTGTACATCTAAGGTATTGTCAACCTGATGAAAAACATTTGCCAACCCTACATATAAATCAAACTGACTTGATGGGTGTAATGATGTTTCTGGTCTAGTTGATGAAATCATCCATGAGCTCATTGAATAAAATGAGTCATCTAAATTATCCTCTGTCGAGTCTGCAGCTAATATTTCTGTCAATTGTGTCCAGTTAAATAAATCGTAACTATAAGTTCTGAATATTCTTCGCTTATTGTTTTGAGCCAGATTGTTTGGGAAATATGGAATACTCCAATTTTTGTTGTCTGGGTAAAAGTCACCATACTCTATTTTCCATGCGTCCGGATGGCGAGTGTTCATCACGTATCTACCGAATTTATGGTCGAAGGAAATAACTACAACATCTCCTAGTTTTGGTCCGAGTCCACCAAAATTTAAAATTTGAGGGTCTATTTCCCAATTAATACCATCTGGAGAGAAAGCTAATCTCATAGGGCTCGCTAAATTTTCAAAGCGACCTGCGTTGTCTTGTACTCGAAATTCATCTCTGTCATTCGCAAGGATGTGTTGGAAAATCATTTTGAATTTTTTGGATGGATCTTTTTCTAAAGGGTCTTCCAAAACGCTTGGACAATGGATACTGCCAAAATCAGTGTCATTATCAAAGGAAGGTCCCAAAATAACGTTGGTTTTCAACCCTTTATTTAGAAACAAGTTCAATTCTGGTTTTAACCATTTGAAACCATCGCTAGATTTAGCATAGCAAAGTCTGCTTCTAGACACTGATGGGTCATGGATATCTGCTTTACTGCCAATTAAACCGGTTGGATTTACGTCCCAATCCTCATACCAGCAATGAAATTCTCCTGTCTGTGAATCTTGTATTATTGTCCAAACGGAGTTAGCAATATAAGGTAACCTTTCCCAAGGTTTATCTTTTACAATCACAGGGTCTTTATATTTATTAGGTATTTCAACCGTTCGCTTTAAATCCTGAACCAATTCAATAGACTGGTTGTCAAAAAAGAATATTTTTTCTTCTGGGATATTTTTGTTAAGATTCATGATTTGTATTTAAAATACAGTTCGCTTGTAATGTTTTAAAGTTTATTGGTGATGGGTTTTTTTCGTTATCGATTTAGACTAAAATTCTTCATGTTGCAACGCAATATTTAATTTACATTGAAGGATACTACTCATTGGGAGAAAAATATATCTAGATTATGTCTGACTGGGGAAAAATTAAAAAACATTTAATATCTAACGATAAAAACATGATTGGTTTGATTGAATTATATGGAAAACCTACGTTACTAAACTCATTAATCCCAGAAATTAATTTATTCGATAGTTTGGTGAATTCAATTATTTCGCAACAACTGTCTGTAAAAGCGGCAAAAAATATCAAAGGAAAGTTGCATGAGTTGGGTGCAGTCGAAAAATTCGATCCCGATATGTTCATTAAATCATCCTATGAAGAATTAAGGAACTGTGGATTGTCCAAAGCAAAATCGGATTATACAAAGGGATTAGCATGTCAAATTAAAAAGAACCCGAAATTTTTGAAGGCTATGATAAATGAGCCGGATGAAAAGGTGATAATGGATCTTGTCAAAATCAAAGGTATAGGTGTATGGACTGCCCAAATGTTTTTGTTATTTGCACTAAAGCGTTTGGATGTATTTTCACAAAAAGATGCGGGACTAATGAGAGGTGTCAAATTGACCTATTTCAATGGAATTTCACCCAAAATTAGTGAATTAGAAAAAATTACAAACAGATGGGAGCCATATAGAAGTATAGGGTCATGGTTTATGTGGCAGGTTGCTAATGCACAGCCATCAATCCCCGGCAAATCAAAAAGGGTGGGTTAATTTCCTAATTGAACTATTTCTCTTGGGAATCGCATCAAAAATTCAATTCCGTTTCGTGTTACTTGGAATTGATCTCCTAATGGAACGAACATTTTGCCTGATCCCGGCAAAGAAAATGCTGAATGGACTATTATTGTGTTATTTTCCTGAAGAAGGTCTTTATTGCTTTCAGCAGGGATAGGTCTTTCGCTATAGTCGAGTCCACAGCCATGTCCAACTCTGCCTCCCATTAGTGACCAGTTGTGATGCGATGCATTTTCTCTAATCGCTTTTGCTATATTTGCAACTGGGACCCCGGGTTTAATGACATCCAACCCGGCGTCTTGGGCATTCTTTGCTATGTTAAATATATCTCTGTGGTATTTTGGGATATCTCCATTCAAAACTCCTATTCTCATACCATGGCTCCAGTATCCCTTATAGACAATATAAGAACATACATTAATAAAATCCCCTGACTCTAATATTCTTAGGTGTGGCTTAATGTCTAAATTACATACTTCCCATGTCGTTGGAGGGCCTGATGACATCCAGTATTTAGCGTGGTCAGCTCCTAATTGTCTTGCAGATTTTTCCATTTCTGCTACCAGTTCAACCCCATGGATTCCGGGTCGTGCTTGAGATTGTAAAGTTTCAAATCCTATGTCTCCTAAACGGGCCGCATGTTTTATCATTTGTATTTCTTCTGATGATTTTACTGAACGAAGTTCGGCGACAATATCTGTCTGAGGTATTAAAAATTTTTCTTTAAAGCTCTCTTTTAGGTGGTTGTAAATAAATATCGACATGTTGTTGGTTCCAACAATAGCAATTTTTTTATTAGATAGTTTATTTTCATCCAATATTGAAAGGGTTTCTTCTCCAAATGACTTTATGGTACTAATATTTGTCTTGCTTTTCGTGTCGACAGCTACAGCATTAGGATCAACAGCTTTTACCATTCTTAGATCTTTTATAGGGGACACTTCCTTTATTTGTTGTAGCATATAGGGTAGCCCTGCAAATAACAGGCACACATCTCCTTCTGCTGGAACCACAACGAATGTGTCAGATATTCTGTCGTGGTTTGCCCACCCGGATAAATATGAAACATGCCCAGTAAGACCCCATTTATGTTCGGGAGGCGTAGAATATGCTAATAAAGCACCAATATCATTGGCTTTTAAGTATTCCCTTATGCGGTGATATCTTGTTTCAAATAATTCAGGTTGAATGTAGTTAGGAAATTTATTCATCAATTTAGTTTTCAATTAAGTGTAAGTTCAAACTATTTATAAAAGGTTTAACAATCGAATTAGGTTGTGATAATTATACTCATTAGCAAATTTTTGAACAGGTCTGTGAGCAAAATTATTTTAAAGGTATGGAGTTGTGAAAAATAATAGGTTATATTTTATAAAATTTTTATGTATATATTTATATACCGGTTAATTTAATAAATGTAAAAACCTATATGATTGTAGGAAATAAAACGGACAACATAATCCAGATTCGACTTGCGAATCATACAGACCGCCAAACTATATATAGTATGCGTCATTCGGTATATGCAACAGAACTGTCTCAGCACGCAGAAAATGAAGAGCTGATTTTAACTGACTCCTTAGATGAATTTAATGTT
The DNA here is from genome assembly GCA_964424315.1 of uncultured Dehalococcoidia bacterium. Lineage (GTDB taxonomy): Bacteria > Chloroflexota > Dehalococcoidia > Lucifugimonadales > OSU-TB39 > OSU-TB39. Next base: position 4,812 of record CAYRIG010000131.1, read on the forward strand.
TATATAGTGGCTGAGATAGGTGATAAAGTAGTTGGGTTTATAAGTATAACTCCACCTGATAAGAATACTTATTCGATTGATAAATATCTTTCCCGTGATTCTTTGCCTTTTGCTATTGATGATTCAACGTTTGAGATTAGGATATTAACCATAGACAAAAATTCTCGGGGCAGTAGAATAGCAGCTTTATTAATGTACGCTAGTTTGCGTTGGATTGAATCTAATGGTGGTACCAGAGTGGTTGTTATCGGTAGGGTTGATTTACTAGATTTATATCTCAAAATTGGCTTGAAAAATACTGGGATACAAGTAAACTCAGGCGCTTTGACTTTCGAATTGATGACAGTGACTATCAATGATGCACGGGATAATCTAAGA
>CAYRIG010000132.1:0-5182 GCA_964424315.1 uncultured Dehalococcoidia bacterium
TGATGTTGCTATCATGGGTTTTCTCCTTATTAGGAGTCAGGCCTAGTGTACCTAGTTCAGTAAAACAAAGTATATATGAATGTGGGTTTGAAACTGTTTCTGGGATGTGGGAAAGATTCAATTTTAGATTTTATAGTTTTGCAATATTGTTTGTGCTATTTGATGTAGAAGCGATTTTCTTATTTCCTTGGGCAGCGCAATTTGGTTATTTGTCCAAAGAATTTGGTCTTTTTATATTGTTAGAAATGTTAGTTTTTATAGCGATTTTGTTTTTTGGTTGGTTATATGCTTGGAAAAGAGGAGATCTAGAATGGACATGACCTCCGGAATTTATGGTGGCTCGCAATACGAATATGAATATGTAGAAAAGAGTTCAGAAGAATTAGACAAATCAGAAGGGGAATATATTGATTACCTGAAAGCTAATCGACTGGAACCACTCTCGGGTTTTGGAGATATATTATCTAGTGAAGAATCAAAAGATTTAAACAGGAATGTAGTTTTAACCACATTAGATTCTTTGGTAGGATGGGCCAACAAATCATCTGTGTGGCCTCTGTCTTTCGGGTTAGCTTGTTGCGCTTTTGAAATGATGGCTAGTGCAATGTCTAGGTTCGATCTTTCTAGGTTTGGTATGGAAGTGTTTAGGACTTCTCCAAGACAAGCTGATTTAATGATTGTTGCAGGCACTGTTACTTGGAAAATGGCGCCAGCTATCGAAAGAATATATGAACAAATGGCTGACCCCAAATGGGTTATCTCAATGGGAGTATGTGCTACCAGCGGAGGTCCCTATTATGGTTCTTATAGCGTTGTGCCAGGAGTGAATAAAATAGTGCCGGTTGATGTTTATGTTCCTGGTTGTCCTCCTCGTCCTGACGCTTTAATTTATGGAATAATGCAATTGCATGAAAAGATTCAAAAAGCCTCGAAGGGCTGAATATATTAAAGGTATCTTAAAATAATAATGACGAATATTTTATCAGGTAAAGAAATATCAGCGAAACTTATAAAATTTGGTGATATTAATGAATATGATGATGTGTCTGTTTGGGTTCCCAAAAATGAAATTTTTAGAGTATGCGATTTTTTGAAGAATGATTCTGCTTCCAAATTTATGTTTTTGAGATCAATTTCGGCCGTAGATTATATTGAATATTTTGAAGTTATATACCATTTGGTTTCTTTTGAGTTTAACAACTCATGTGTTGTAAAAACCAAATGTTATGGTAGGTCAGATGCTTTTTTGCCATCAGTAACGAGCATATGGGCTGGAGCAGATTTACAAGAAAGAGAAATCTGGGATTTGATGGGTGTTAGGTTTGAAGGCCATCCTAATATGAAAAGGATTTTGTTGTGGGAAGGGTTCGAAGGTCATCCGCTAAGAAAAGATTTTATGGGGTCAAGTTAGGAAACTTTATGCCTATTGAAACAAAACCGATAACTATTAATCTTGGTCCGCAGCATCCAAGTACACACGGGGTTTTTCGATTACGAGTAACTCTCGATGGGGAGCAGGTAATTGACGTAGAGCCCGTCTTTGGTTATATGCATAGAGGTAGTGAGAAATTGGCTGAACAGAGATCTTACACTCAAATAGTTACCTTGACCGACAGGCTTGATTGGGTATCCAGTATGAGTAATAATCTTGCCTATGTTAGGACAGTAGAGAAACTAGCAAATATCGAAGTTCCTATACGGGCTCAATATATAAGGGTGATATCAGCTGAATTACAGCGTATAGCAAGTCATTTGGTTGCTACTGGTTTTTTTCTTCAAGAACTTGGAGTATTTGGAACAACTCTTATGTACTGTTTTAGAGAAAGAGAAAGAATCCTTGATTTGTTTGAGATGCTTTGTGGTGCCAGAATGACTTTAAGTTACATGAGGCCCGGTGGCGTTACGCAAGATGCTCCAGATGTGTTTTGGCAGGCTCTGGATACATTTATTAACGATATGCCGGGATATGCGGATGAATTGGAAAGCATGATTAATGACAATGAAGTTGTGTTAGCACGGACCAAAGGGATTGGAATTATTGAAAAAAGATATGCTGTTGATGCTTCAGTAACAGGACCAATGTTAAGAGCAACTGGAGTGCAATGGGATTTGAGAAAAGCTGACCCTTATGAAGTGTATGGGAGTATGGATTTTGATATCCCTATAGGTTTTACAGGTGATACTTATGACCGTTATTTAGTAAGGATAAAGGAAGTTAGGGAAAGTCTAAAGATTATAAAAGAGTGTGTGAAACGGATTGAACCAGGTTCAGTGCGTGCTGAAACGAATTATTTTGTTCGACCACCTGTAGGAGATGCTTATTCATCAATAGAAGGGCCAAAAGGGGAATTAGGTTTTTATCTTGTCAGTAATGGTGACATAGCTCCTTACAGATGCAAAATCAGGGCTCCTTCTTATTTGAATTTGACGGTGTTGAAAGAAGTCCTTAAAGGTTGTAAATTGGCTGATCTCATCGTTATTTTTGGTAGTTTCGATATTGTGATGGGAGAGGTTGATAGATGATCGATTTTAACATAATTAACGATTTGATAAATGGTTTTATACCAGATAGTTTAGCCTGGTTAGGCTATACAGTTGCAGGATTTATATATGCATTTATGATAATAAATCTTGTAGTCATGACTACTGCCTTATATATATGGTTTGAGAGACGTGCTATGGCTAGGTTTCAATCACGGTTAGGCCCCAATCGGTGGGGGCCTTTTGGATTGTTACAGCCGATAGCCGATGTTCTGAAATTGCTTGCTAAAGAAGATGTTATACCAGCAGTTGCCGATAAAAAATTATTTGCACTAGCTCCAATTGTTTTGTTGTTTCCTGCACTAATTGTTTTCAGCGTAATACCTTTATATGAAGATTCTTATCTCGGTCGTTTAAATGTAGGTGTTTTGTTTGTATTAGGAGTAACTGGTGTTAATACAATAGCAATTTTGATGGCTGGTTGGAGTTCTAGAAATAAATATGCTTTGTTGGGTGCGATGCGCGGAGTGGCTATGCTTATAAGTTATGAAGTACCGATGGTTATAACTCTTTTGGGTACTGTTTTGATGGCCGGTTCAATTTCTCTTTCGGGTATTGTTGCAAGTCAATCTATATGGTTTATTATTACTCAGCCGTTAGGCTTTCTCGTGTTTATAATAGCTGCTTCAGCGGAAATGAGCAGGGCTCCATTTGACATGATTGAATCAGAGTCGGAATTGGGTGCTGGATATCATACCGAATATAGTGGTATCAAGTTTGGAATTCTACAATTAGCCGAATTTATGGCTCCTATTATAACAGCGGTACTGGTAACTGTGTTGTTCCTCGGTGGAGCTAAATCGCATTTTGGCATACTAGGTCCATTTTGGTTTGCTATTAAAACATTTGCGGTTATATTTGTCTTGTTATGGGTCAGAGTGACTTTACCTAGATTAAGGGTGGATCAGATAATGGCTTTTGCATGGAAAGGTTTATTGCCAATGGCGATAATTAATACTTTGGTGATAGCTGTTGAAGTTTACTTGTTTAATGAATCTTCAGGAACTGTGCCAAGTATTCAAACACAAAATCTACTGATAATGGCTGTTGTGAATTGGATTGTTGCTGGTTTGACTGTTTATCTGATTTCTCGCTTAATGATGAAATCAGATAAAAGAAATACGTTAGTTCAAGAGGATGAAAGTGATAACAAGATGTTCATCAATAAGGGGAGTACTGTTTAACATGCATGGTTTTGGTTTAATTAAAGCTTTTTCAATCACCCTTAAGAATTTTCTGATTCCAAGTAGAATGTTTACACATCACCAATACCCTGATCGTAAATTAGGTCCTTTGGATTTAGTGAAACAATCAAACAAAAATGTTTTACTTTATAGTCTTCAAAATCCTAAAATTATAATGAAGTCATTGCTTGGATTGGTCGTGCAATCAGATAAATTCCCGCAGCATTCAAGATTTAGAGGACAGGAATTTGCTTGGTATGAACAAAGGTGCACAGGGTGTGCTAGTTGTGCCAAATATTGTCCTCTAGGAATTATAGAAATAGTTACTGGTCGTAGTGAGGACTATTTGCAAGATGGTGGTAAATATACGATTGATGTATTTGATATAGATATTGGCAGATGTATGTTTTGCGGGCTATGTGTTGAAGCTTGTCCGTACGATGCTTTGCATATGGGGAGTGGTTTTGAAGAGGGAGTTTATGATAGACAAGAATTGATAGTTGATGTAGAAAAGTTGAAAAAATCTTCTAAACATCCAAGTGCATGGTTCAGACCACAATTGAATGAAGAAGACTATAACCCTCAAAAAGATGAACCTCTTGAATGGGGTCAGGTTGGGAGACATGTGAAGCCGTCCTCAAAAGATCAACAAGGGAAATGGGCTGATCGGTAATGGGTAATATCGAATCTACTATAGTCGTTGATCTAGCTTTTTTTGTTTTAAGCATTATTGTTCTTGTTGGAGCCATTGGAGTGGTAACGACTAAGAGTGTTTTTAGAGCAGGTGTGATGTTGGTTGGTTCCTTTTTGGGTGCAGCTGGTTTATTCATATTGCTAAGAGCGGAATTTATAGGAGTTGTTCAGATACTGATTTATGTTGGTGCAATATCGGTATTATTATTGTTTGGCACACTTATGACTCGAGATGTTGAATACGCTAGTTTAACCAATAACAAAAAAGTCCCTGGCATCATAATTTGCGGGATTTTGGTCGGCGTATTTATATATGTAATTGTTACATCTCAGTTAGATATTCAAAACCTAAGTAATGGTGTAAGTAATGATTCGTATATAAATGCAATCCCATTTTTAGCAGAATTATTAATGAATGATTTTGTCGTTGTTTTTGAAATAGTATCAGTTTTGTTATTGACTGCCATAATAGGTGGGTTGATGCTTGTAAGGGAGAAATAAAGTTGAATCTTGAAAACTTTCTTTTATTAAGTGCGATTTTATTTTCAATTGGGCTATATGCTGTTATATCAAAAAAAAATCTGATAATTGTCTTGATGGGACTAGAATTAATGTTTAATGCTATAAATATCAGCGCAGTAGCATTTTCTAGATACATCACTCCATATGCAGGGTTAGACGGACTAAGTAATACCTTTTTAGTAGGTCAGGTATTCACTTTGTTCATAATTACTGTATCTGCTGCTGAAGTAGCCTTAGGGGTA
>CAYRIG010000133.1:0-5177 GCA_964424315.1 uncultured Dehalococcoidia bacterium
GAACAATATCTATTTCACTATTTATAATTATATTTGTCATGTTTATTTGTGTTATGTATATATTTAGGCATAGATTTTTAGGGCAAAAAAGATAACAGCTTAATAATGGATTTAATTCGAGTTAAAAATCTAATAAAGCAGTACGGTAGTGTAAAAGCATTAGATGGAGTTTCTTTTTCTATTAAATCGGGTGAAATTGTTGGTCTTTTAGGACCCAATGGTGCGGGTAAAACGACTTTGATGAAATCACTGACGGGATATATAGAACCGAATGTGGGTGAGATATCGATAGCTGATATAAATGTTGTTAAAAACCCTTTGCCTGCTCAACAGATGATAGGCTACCTGCCTGAAAACGCTCCGCTTTATCCCGATTTATCTGTGCAATCACAATTAAAGATGATAGCTGATCTTCGTTGTATTCCTGCCAAATCGCAATCAGAATTGATAACTGGGGCAGTAATTAAAACAGGTATTTCGGCTCAATTGACTAGGCCTATTAGAGAGTTAAGTAAAGGATATAGGCAAAGAGTAGGTATAGCTCAGTCAATATTGCATTTGCCTAGAGTGTTGATACTCGATGAACCTACAGCTGGATTGGACCCTACTCAAGTGATTGAGATTAGGAAGTTAATAAAAGAATTAACTTCTACAAGTACTATTTTACTCTCAACACACATATTGTCGGAAGTGGAAGCTATCTGCGATAGGGTTATAGTACTTGTGAATGGTCGAGTAGCTGCTGATGTAGTGATTTCTGAACTTGTAAAAAAGTCATTTTATAAATTGTCACTCAAGGGAAATGTTGTAGAAGCTAAAACGATGCTAGAGGAAATCAATGAAGTAGATGAAGTAATAGTCGATTCGAATAATTCCAATGAAGCTGAAACCTTATTTGAAATCCACTATTCTGAAGATAATAAGATTAGAGAATCTATTTATGAAATAGTTCAATCGAATGGTTGGTCTTTATTGGAATTGAGTTCGGCTTCAACAACTTTAGAACAGTTTTTCAGTGAATTAGTAGGATATGGTCCCGATAGCCTGAATATACCGTTAGGCTCTAAAGGTGTGGATGAAGGTATGTAATGAATTCAAATCGGATTTTACAATTATTTGCCATAACAAAAAAAGAACTAGATGGTTATTTTAGTTCTCTTCAAGCTTTGATATTTGTTGGTGTTTTCCTGGCTGCGTCTTTATTTGTTTTCTTTTGGGTAGAAACATTTTTTGCGCGGAATATAGCGGATGTTCGTCCTTTGTTTTCCTGGATGCCGACCCTTCTTATATTCCTTGTAGCTACTTTAACTATGAAACAGTGGAGCGAAGAGCAAAAATCCGGTACTTTGGAAATATTGTTAACCTTACCTGTACCAAGGATCTATTTGGTTTTAGGTAAATTTATTGCGGTTCTTATATTAGTTGCCGTAGCTTTGACACTTACTGTGTTTTTACCAATAACTGTCGCTATTATAGGTGATTTAGATTGGGGCCCGGTAATAGGTGGTTATATTGCAACTATTTTAATGGTGTCAGTATATATATCTATTGGATTATTGGTATCATCAAGAACCGAAAGTCAGATTATATCTTTAATTATTACAGTTTTAATCTGCGGATTGTTTAATGTCGTTGGCGGAAGGTACGTTATTGGTGCTTTCGCAGACAATATCTCATCATTGATGGTTGCAATAGATGTAGGTGTTAGGTTCGATAGTATAGAAAGAGGCGTTATCGATTTAAGGGATTTGTTATTTTATTTGTCTTTAACAACTATCTTCATTTTGGCAAACGTTATATCAATAGATTCGAAAAGATGGGGTAAATCTGATCAAACCAAAGATTATAAAAGAAATGTATGGGCCGCATTTGTATTAGTGGGATTTAATTTGATTTTACTTAATGTGATTTTAGCTCCATATAATAATTTACGAGTTGATATAACCGCGGAAAGCGAATATTCATTAACAGACACAACCAAAGATTTAATTTCTAATTTGGAAGGACCGGTAATAATTAAAGGATACTTTAGTGATAAGACTCATCCTATGCTTGAACCATTAATTCCAACTATTAAAGATATTTTGTCAGAATATAAAACTATTTCTGCAAATAATATATCTGTAAAAATTATTGATCCCAGTAAAGACGAACAACTTGAATTTGAAGCTCGGAGGAGTTATGGAGTCGATCCTACTCCTATTTCTATAACTGAAAGATATGAATCTTCTGTTGTTAACTCATATTTTGACATAGTAATAGTTTATGGAGATCAATTTGAAAGATTGGATATAAGCGATCTTGTTAGGGTAGAGAAAAGTGCAGATGGTGAAGTTGAAACTCGCTTGAGAAACATAGAATATGACGTTACCCGCTCTATAAAAAAAGTAATTGCGACTTTTGAAAGAGGGGATGCGGTATATGCTGACTTGAAAGATAATATTAGGTTAACTGCTTACATTACTGAAGCTAGCGTACCAGATCAGCTAAACGAAACGATTTTATGGACTTATAATATTGGTAATAAGTTGGCAGAGGAATCAATAGGTAAAGTAGTATTTGATGTTATTGATCCTGATAATAATGACTCTCAAATTGATAGGGAAGCACTAAAGGAGATTTACAGTCTCGATGCTATAGATTCTGTTGATGGTCAATCCTATTACTTACACGCTATATTAGAATATCAAGACACATCTTATCTTATTTATCCAGCAGAAGATGTTAATGAAGAAGACTTAAGGGCTTCGTTTGATACAGGTATACGTAAAATAATCCCTGGAGTGTTAAAACAAATCGGGGTGTGGCAACCACCTAACGAAAGGATACAGAATCCCTTTAATCCTCAGATGGCACCAATGACAAGTTGGTATATGCTTTTGCAGCATTTGTCAGAAAATTATTACGTTCGAAATGTGGACTTGCTTACCGGTGTGCCTCCCATGGAAGTCGATGTGTTGTTGGTCCTTTCCCCTGAGCAGATGAAACAGAGTGAACTGCTGGCTTTAGATCAATTTATAATGCGTGGTGGTCCAGTAGTTATAGCTGCGGGTTCATATGTGGTATCTCCTCTTCAGATAGTGCCTGGTTTAAACATACGTAAAGTAGACGATGGTATTCATGACTTGATTGAGCATTATGGGGTTAAAATGGGAGGGAATTTAATTTTAGATACTCAAAATGAACCTTTTCCTATTCAAGTGCAAAGAGATGTGGCAGGTGTGGTAGTAATGGACATAGAACACATAAATTATCCGTTTTTTGTTGATATTAGATCCAATGGGCTTGATAGGGACAATCCTATTGCCTCCAATATACCTTCACTTACAATGCATTGGGCCTCTCCTTTGTATAAAGTCAGTACTAAATCCAATGTTGAGATAGATTCGTTTATCGCTTCTTCCGAAGAATCCTGGTTGCGAGAATCTATTGACGTTAGACCGGATATGGAAAACTATCCAGAGATAGGGTTTGAGATTGAAGGGGAACAGATGTCAAGGGATATTGCTATGACAATCAATGGGCAATTGAATAGTTATTTTACTGAAAATGAATTGAATTTTACTGATGCAAATATGCCTGATTCAGATATTCAGATGTTTGATACTTCTCCTGACGGTACTCGTGTAGTAGTTTTCGGATCTGGTGACTTTATAAATGATACTTTCTTGGAATTATCACAATCGATGTCAGAGGAAAGATATCTGTCCAATCTGCAGTTTGTACAAAACGCTATAGATTGGGCTGTTAAAGACGAAGGATTATTGAAATTAAGAGGTAGAACTATTTACGTTCGTCTTTTAGACCCCATGTCAGATTCAAGTCAGCAACTTTGGGAATATATGAATTATGGTGTGATGATAGTTGGTTTATTGATAATAGGCATTTTGTGGTCTCTAAAGAAACGAGCTGAAAAACCTAGATATAATTCCGTTACGGAAAGCGAATCTTGAATATATCACTTACAAATAAAATTCTCTTTGGGCTTTTATGTATACAGCTTTGTATTCTAGTCGTTCTGTTTTGGCCTTATAAACTAGGGAAAAATTCTTTAAACACTTTTACCAATATCACATTGGATTCATTTGAATCATTGAATATATCAGATTCGAATTCGAATTCTACTTTAATTGGGTTTGTAAACAATCAATGTGTATTGATTGCTTCAGAAAATTATCCTTGTGATTCGGATAAATTAATTGATTTTATTACATTGATAAACAAATTTGATGAAGGTGAATTAATTTCAATATCTGCTGATAGTCATCGCACTTTGAAGGTACATGCAGATCTTTACGAAAGGTATGTGGAAATTAAATTAACCACGGGCGATATTGTGGAAATGTATTTAGGTACAACTCCTAGGCTACGCTCTACTCATTTCAGGCTTGCTGATAGTGAAAAAGTATACATGAGTCCAAATTATACTAATTCAAAATTTTTGGCTGTTGCAAATGATTGGGTAGAAACAGAATACTTTAAGATTAAAGAAGAATCAGTAAATTCATTTGTTGTCAATAATCAGCGTGGAAGGAATCAATTTGTAAAAAATGATACAGGTGATTGGTCAATTTTAGATAAATCTTCACCAGATGCATTGAATCAAGTCAAAATTAAATCAGTCTTATCCAAAATAACCTCAATATCTTTAAGAAAGCCTGTTGGAATTGAGCGAAAACCTGAATTTGGCTATGATGATGCTAATGCCATCGTAGAAATATATGGCAGTGATTCTAATACAGATAATTTCAGTTATATTCTTACTGTTGGTTCTGAATATTCTGGAGCAGAATCAAATGTTAATGATGTTCTTTTTTATGTTAAGGCAACAAATAAAGATTATTGGGTTCTTGTACCAGAATACGAGGTTTTAGAGATAGTCGAAGTAGATTATGATTATCTTCTTAAGTAAAAGATTTTCGGAGCCTCGATATGAATAGAAATCCCGTAGAATTGCGAGCAGATGATGTGAGGGTGTGGGAGGAAGATCTCAATGAGTTTGTCCCACAGAAAATATATGATTGCCATATACACATGTTTGATAAAAAATATGTCGATAGGAAATATCATGGAGACCTCCATTTTGGTGATGCTGACCACGAAACCTTGCGGATATGGTCAAATAAATTATTTCCAGGAAGAGCACAATATTCATGTATGCCTAATAATGATGGTGG
>CAYRIG010000134.1:0-5160 GCA_964424315.1 uncultured Dehalococcoidia bacterium
TGGCAGTACCAAAGGAAGACTGCAAATATCTGCTGAGTATGGAGCTAATCCTTCAAGCGATGAACAAATCTCAGCTATAAAGAAAGATTACCATGAGTTAAAGTTTTCATTTCATCCTGTAGATTCATATGTTAATAATGAAAATCCTAAGATACGAAGGATGGTTTCAAAATTAATTGAATTAGGATTTCCACCGACTAAAATTTCTGATTTATAGTTCGATATATCGATGATTTAAGTTATTATCGTTTACTTCTATCAATCTGATTCCCGGACCTTCTTCGCCAAGTGGGAATGTTATTGGTCCTGAGGTTATTAACTCTGTGCTTTTATAGTTTGTTATGTTATTAGCATGCCAATGTCCAGTGAACACCGCGCTTACTTTGTAGTGTTCAAGTAATTTCAAAAATTTAACTCTTTGGATTTTAGGTAGCACCATGTGGCTATCTTCTTCTTGTGGGTCGGTTCCAAAAAGTGGATGATGCATGAAGATCAATTGATGTGAAGATTTATTTTGCTTTCCGATTTCTAACTGTTGTTCTAAAAATGCGATTTGTTTTGAATCTTCATTTGGAACTTTAGACCAATCAGATAACACGCAGCTATTTAAAATTATAAATTGAGATTCCTTATGATGAAAACTGTAATAATCCTTGCCAAATCTGTTGTTATAACGTTCTATATCTTCGAATTCAGGGCTGTTAGTTAAATCCGCATTTCCTGGAGCAAAATAATAGTCGCAATTTAACTGACTATACATTTCTTTCACGATATCTGCATGGCTTGATTCTAGCCTGTCCTGCATTAAGTCTCCTGTGGTTATCACAAAATCAGGCGCAAGATCATTCGTGATAGAAACAGCTTTGGATAAATTTGCCACTTCATAAGCAATACCTTCAGTACCAGGGTGCCTTGAAGCGTAAAATCCTAACTGCGGGTCGGACATTTGTACAAATTTAAAAGACATATTTAAAACCTCTTATGTTGATTGTCACTTAATCTATTTTTGTAAAACTTGGTTTATATACCCAAAAGACCGAAGTACAAATTACAAGCAAAATCCCACTTAATCCCAAAGATAATGGTGTATTGCCTGTAGTTGTAGCAATTATACCAAATGGAACTGCACTTAAGGGCATTATGCCCCACATCATCATTGATATACTCATTACTCTTCCACGCATGTCATGATCGGTATAAGTTTGAAGAAGGGTGGTATTTAGAGCTAAAAATATACCACTTAAAGCACCAAGCAAAATTAACATCGCTAATGCTGAAGGCATGGTATTTGTGTAAGCGAAAATCGCAAGTATTAATCCCCATACTAAACATATAAGTAACATCACACGTCCACGTTTCTTTAGTGTTAAGGCTGCTAAAATAAGGCTGCCTATAACCGCGCCGATTCCTTGTGCTCCATTTAACCAACCTAACCCTTCTGGACCAATAGATAGAACTTCTTTCCCCCAAGCAGGTAGCAATGGCCATAAAGAAAAACCGAATAACACTGGTATAAATGTCATAATAAGCATTGCAGGCAATACTTGATGTCCCGCTATATATGAAAAAGTAGCTTTGAAATCTTCAGACATTTTGGTTGGTTGTTTAGAAGAAGGTTTCTTTTGTATATTGATCATAGAAATAGACAATAAAGCTGCGGCATAAGCAGTGGCAACTACAAGAAATGCACCGTGTGTTTCAACCCATGCTATCAAGAATCCAGCCATTATTGGTCCGATAATACGTGTGAAGTTTCGTGCAGCGCTGATAGTTGATATGGCATTCATTAAGTTACGGTCTGGGATAACGTCAGATATCATTGCCTGTTGAGATGGCATAGTAAATGCCATCATAGCGCCTTGCCCCATGCCTAGGACGATTAAATGCCAATATTGTATAAGCTCAAAGTAATCTAGTGAAGCGACTGTTAAAGCCATAATCACATTTCCAGATATCGAAAGCATGATTAACAGTTTTCTTGATATCCTGTCTGCTAGTAATCCTCCAATGAATGAAGTCAATATTATTGGGAGAGAAAAAGACATTAGAGCTATAACTAAGGCTAAAGGGGCAAAATCTGGATTAACTATTGTAGTAAATATTATGTTGAATTCGGGAAGTTCTAAAACCAACCAAGAACGGATAGTCATATGAGTGTTCATAGCTAGAAATGAAAAAGTGTTTGATAGCCATAACCATTGAAATTGTTTGTTCGATAAAGAGCTGGTAAATTTCTCTAATGAAAAGCCGGTTGTTTGAGTAGGGGATTTAGACTCAAGAGTAGGATTCCCGCAATTGGGACATCGGTTTAGTTCAGTTTTGTCAAACTGAGTTTTGCATTGTATACAATTGGATTCATTCATATAAAATATTTAGCGATTAATCCAAAATCAAGTAAATTCAACAGATGCTTTTCCTAGTTTGTCGATTTCGATTTCTACTAAGTCCCCTTTATTCACCCACTTTGTTTCAACGATGCTTCCAAGTAATATGAACTGTCCAGATTTTAGTGGAGTTCCCATGTTCACATTCAAATTAGCCAACCATGCAAGGGCTTTAAATGGGTTGCCCATAATATCTTTGCCAGTACCTGAGCCTACTGTTTTGTTATTTATTTTCATAAACCCTGTGATTGAATTTAAATTTAAGTCAGTGATTTTATTTTTATTCCCCAAAATACATCCAGCACCGAAAAAATTATCAGCAATAAGTGTCGGAGTACTCACGGTATGGTAATCATCCCAGCGGTCATCCACGATTTCTATTGCAGCCATGACTGCATCTACATGTTCAATTACGGAGGTGTCGGTGTAATTCACACTCTTTTTATTCATGTCTTTAGACAAGGAAACTGCAATTTCACATTCGACACCAGGGTATTGGTAATCACTATGTTTAGTCTGTCCAAAATTCTTATGAACTGTTGATTCAAATATTACTCCTGCACATGGGTTGTGAATGTTCAGGTATTTTTGCATTACTGGAGTGGTACATCCTATTTTATAGCCAACTTGGAGTCCAAAGCCTTTTGTTGACAACTGGTGATTGACAAGGTTTTGGATCTTGTAAGATTCGTGTTCCTCAGCCGGTCTGTAATCTTTGCTAATATCGGCTAATTTTGTTTTATTGATACGGGCAGAACTTATAATTGAAGCAGCTGTTTCAAGTTTTGATATTTTATTACCACCCAATGGAATATCCTATTATTCCTTTTGCAGCTGAAGCTCCAGAAATCAGATTCCTTTTTGTATCAATTGTTATTCCCATCACTTTTCCGTGGGCCCATGCAGCCGTTTTGTTTACAATATGTCCTTTTTGCTCAAGGTCTTTTATTGTTTTTGAAGGGATATTATCTTCTGCTGAGATTTGACCTGGGAACGCTTCTCTAGGATAAAAAGAAGAAGGGAAATGTATGCTATGAACTGTTGCAGCGTCTAAAGCTTCTTGTAGATTCATTCCGAATTCGTAATAATTCAAGAAAAATTGAAGAGTCCATTGATCTTGTGAATCTCCTCCAGGAGTTCCAAAAACCATATCTGGTTTGCCGTTTCTGGTTACCATTGATGGAGTTAAAGTAGCTCTTGGTCTTTTATGCGGTTCCAGTGCGTTAGGTCTCAACGGGTTTAAATAGAACATTTGACCTCTTGTTCCCATTGGGAATCCGAGTCCTTTTACTACTGGTGACGTACCTAACCAGCCTCCACTTGGTGTAGCAGCTACCATGTTTCCATATTGGTCTATAGCATCTAAGTGCGTAGTATCCCCTGTATGAGAATGTCCTAGTCCAAGATCTTTAGTAGGGCGCTTTTCTACTCCCAAGGCATATCTGTTGTTATCTTGTACGGTATCAGATATGTACTCAGGTATTTTACCGTCTTTAAGAGTTCCTGCTCTAAGTTCCATGGATGCCTTATGGTTTATGAGTGAACTTCGTTGTTTGTTGTATGAGTCAGATAATAAATAGTCAAATGGAATATCATCAAATTTAGGGTCGCCATAATATGCTTCGCGGTCAGCAAAAGCTAATTTAGCTGATTCAATTAAAGTATGTAAATATTCTGTAGAATTATGCCCCATTGATTTAAGGTCATAATTCTCCAATATTGCTAATTGCTGTAGAAAAACTGGTCCTTGGGTCCAGGACGAGCATTTTAAAACATCGATGCCTTTGTAGTTATATTGTAAAGGTTCATCTATTTCTGCATTCCATTCAGACAAATCTTTATCTGAAAGTAATCCTGTATGACTTGATCCACTTGCATCCTCGACCGGATTGTTTGATATAAAATCAAGTATGGTTTCAGCTATGGGGCCTTTATAGAAAGCGTTACAACCAGCTTCAATTCCTGCTATGCGTCCTTTATTTATATTGCTTTTTTCTTCGCTTACTATCAGTTTAAGCATGTTTGCGAAATCACCGTTGATTAATAGATATCCTATATCGGGTGCTTCCCCTTTCGGCAGGTATATTTCTCCCGTAGTAGGGTACAAATTCAAATATTTGTCTTTTCCATTTACTAAGGTATCTCTTAAACTTGCATACATTGGGTATCCAAATTCAGCTAATTCGATTGCTGGAGCAAGAATATCAGCAAAACCTAACGTGCCGAATCTAGCTAAAGCCAAGCCCCATGTTTTAATGGGAGCCGGCACTGTAATTGGTAAATAGCCATCTCCAGGTATAAGGTCAATCCCATTATTCTTACACCATTCTATAGAAAATGATTCTGGACTCCATCCTACGCCACTAATAGCATAAGATTTTTGTTCTTTTGCGGAATAGATTAAAACTGGTACTTCACCTGCAATGCCGCAGCTTTGAGGCTCTAGCAAGTTAACACATATACTCATGGCAGCAGCAGCATCAACAGCGTTACCACCTTTTTCCATTATGCGATGACCAGCAGTGGCAGCAAGATAATGACCTGCAGTTACAACTCCCTTTCTTCCCATAATTACAGGTCTTGTTGTAAATTTCGGCATATTAAATTCTCCAGTTAAGTTAGTTTTTTTGATTTAAAATAAACTGTGTACATCAACTTAAATGAGTATTATCTAAACGTATTGATTCTGTGTATATTAATCAAATGCTAGATGCTTTTAATCATCAAAGCGCAACACAATGTGAACTGATAATATCATTACTTTAGGGCTTAGTAT
>CAYRIG010000135.1:0-2271 GCA_964424315.1 uncultured Dehalococcoidia bacterium
TCCCAGGCTCTCCAATACTTTGTGCTGCTATAATACCTACCGCTTCCCCAAGGATAGTAGGACCTAAATTAGTCAAGGATCTTCCGTAACATTTTTTACAAAGACCGCGTTCGCAGCCACATGTTAACGGTGATCTTATATACACTCCATCTATCTTGGTATTTTCTAGTACATGAATTTCTTCATCTCCAATTTCAGTGTCGGTATCTAAAATCAATTCCCCAGTTTTTGGATCTGCGACAGGAGACGCTAGAGTTCTGGATTTGATTCTTTCGGAGAAGCTTGGTAATAGTTCATCTTCCTGTTCTTTTGATACAAAAAGGAAATTAGATGTTTCACAGTCGTCAACTACTACCGTTAATTCTTGGGCTACATCAATTAACCTTCTGGTTAAATAACCGCTATCTGCTGTTCTTAAGGCTGTATCGGCTAATCCTTTTCGCGCTCCATGAGTTGATATGAAATATTCCAATACACTCAGACCTTCTCTGAAATTTGACTTAATTGGTCTTTCAATAATTCTACCTTTTGGATCGGACATCAAACCACGCATTCCTGCCATCTGTTTTATTTGCGATAGGTTGCCTTTAGCTCCAGATATCGCCATCAAGTAAATACTGCCGTAATCAGTGAAATTATCTTCAATATTTGATTCTATTTTTTTGTCTGCATCAGACCAGACATTCACTGTATGGGTGTACTTTTCGCTATCAGTTATTAGTCCACTATCATATTGCTCATCTAGGGTTGTGATATGATTATCAGCTTCGCTTATGATTTCATTTTTAGCAGGGGCCACAGATACGTCATCAATTCCTATAGTAGTACCTGATTTAGAAGCATATTCAAAACCAAGTTCTTTAATCGAATCTAACATTATAGATGTCTTCTCATTCCCAAGTTTGTTATAACAATCAGAGGTGATTTCGCCAAGAAGGCTTTTATCAACATTTTCGTTTACGAATTCTAGTTCATCTGGTAATGCGTTGTTAAAGATGATTCTTCCCGCTGTAGTTTCAAGTGGGCTCTCCCCGTTATTTTCAACATTTGATTTATGTATATATATAGGGGTTTGAATAGTAATGACGTTTAAAGAATGAGCCAGAAGAGCGTCATCAAAAGTTTTAAAGCTTTTAATCTCGCTACCATTTTGATAAGGGTCTTTTAGTGTTAGGTAATAACATCCAAGTACAATATCCAAAGTTGGCGTAACTATTGGTTGGCCTGAACTTGGCGATAGCATGTTTTGAGAACTCATCATAACCTGATTTGCTTCCATCACTGCTCCGTCTGATAAAGGTACGTGTACAGCCATCTGGTCTCCGTCAAAATCAGCATTAAAAGCAGTACAAACTAGCGGATGAACTCTTATTGCTCCACCATCTACAAGTATTGGCTTAAAGGCTTGTATTCCTAGCCTATGGAGAGTTGGTGCTCTATTTAATAGAACGGGCCTATGTGCAATGATTCCTTCTAATATATCCCATACTTCTGGGGTTCCTTTTTCAGCTAATCTTTTCGCACTTTTAATGTTGTGGGCATATCCGTTCATAACCAAACTGTTCATCACAAATGGTTTAAATAATTCTAATGCCATTTTTCTCGGTAAACCGCACTCGTCAAGTTTTAAACTGGGACCTACAGCTATCACCGATCTGCCGCTATAGTCGACTCGTTTCCCTAACAAGTTTTGTCTAAATCTACCTTGTTTTCCACGTAGCAAATCAGACAACGATTTTAATTTATGGTTATGAGTTCCCGAAATAGATCTGCCCCTTTTCCCATTATCTATAAGAGCATCAACCGCTTCTTGCAACATTCTTTTTTCATTTCTTACTATTATTTCTGGTGCCTGCAGGTCTATTAATCTTTTTAATCTATTATTTCTATTTATAACTCTCCGGTACAAATCATTTAAATCACTTGTAGCAAATCTCCCTCCGTCTAATTGAACCATGGGTCTTAATTCAGGTGGTAATACAGGAAGAGTTTTTAATACCATCCACTCTGGTTTATTACCGCTTTTACGAAATGCTTCTATTACTCTAAGTCTTTTTATTGATTTACGTCTTCTTTGACCCGAGGTTGTCCTCATTTCTTCCTGTAATTCGTTTTTCAATTTATCTAAATCTACATTTTCTAATATTTGTAGTATCGCTTCTGCGCCCATAGCGGCATTAAATATTGACCCAAAAGCGGATTTTAATTCTCTAAGTTTTGTTTCGGTTAGTAGCTCACCCAATTGAAGTTCAGATAAATTTTTTATCTGAT
>CAYRIG010000135.1:2281-5083 GCA_964424315.1 uncultured Dehalococcoidia bacterium
ATTAGCATATTCAGTTGCCAATTGGGATTTTCTAAGCTCATGAGACGTAACTGTTTCATCTAAAGAAATTTCAGGATTATCTTCATTTAATGAATCGTTCGTTTCCGATTGGATTGGTTGGGAGGATTGCCTTTCCTCAAATATTTTATCTAAATTAGCTATTGTTAATTCTCTTTCACTTTCAAGTTCAGCTAACCGAATATTTTTCGCATCTTGGTCAATAGAGGTTATTAAATATTGGGCAAAATAAATGACTCTATCCAAATTTCTTGGAGAAATATCTAATAATAAACCTAATCTACTTGGTGTACTTTTTGAAAACCATAAGTGGATTACAGGAGCAGCTAATCCAATATGTCCCATTCTTTCTCGTCTGACTTTAGCTCTAGCTATTTCAACTCCACATCTATCGCAAATAACACCTTTAAATCGGATTTTTTTATATTTGCCGCAATAACATTCCCAGTCTTTGGTAGGGCCAAAAATCTTTTCACAAAAAAGACCGTCTTT
Organism: uncultured Dehalococcoidia bacterium; assembly: GCA_964424315.1. Classification (GTDB taxonomy): domain Bacteria; phylum Chloroflexota; class Dehalococcoidia; order Lucifugimonadales; family OSU-TB39; genus OSU-TB39. The sequence continues at coordinate 2,792 of CAYRIG010000135.1, forward strand.
TTCTGGTCTAAGGGTTCTATAATTTATTGTTTCCGCTTTACTGACTTCTCCGTATGACCATCTTTCAATTTGTTCGGGAGAAGCTAACGATATACGTATGGCATCAAAGCCAGTATCTTTTTCTTCTATAGAACCTATCATCTGTAAGTGACCTCCATTATTGGGTTAGGAAAATATACCAAACATATTTAGTTTGAAATCATTTTTTCATTTTTATTGTTCAGTTGTCTCATCTGTCAATTCGTCAGTATTTGGTTCGGTTTCAACTACCTCATCTGTCAATTCGTCAGTATTTGGTTCGGCTACAACCGTTTCATCAGTAATTTCAGTATTTTCTAGAAGTGACTGAAGTTCTTTATCCACTTCTATTTCACTTGAATCTTTAACCAGCGAAATATCCGGTATTACATTGGAATCATCCATAGACAAATCGTCATCTAGACTTGCTATATCCATTTCACCGGTATCGTTTTGTATCAACTCTATTGAAAGACCCAAGCTTTGCAGTTCTTTTAGGAGCACTCTGAATGATTCGGGTAATCCAGGGCTACTTACACTTTCACCTTTAACTATAGCTTCATATGTTTTAACTCTTCCTATAACATCATCAGACTTTACAGTTAATATTTCTTGTAAATTATGAGCAGCGCTGTATGCTTCAAGAGCCCAGACCTCCATTTCTCCAAATCTTTGTCCACCAAATTGGGCTTTACCTCCTAAAGGTTGTTGGGTTATTAGAGAATATGGCCCAGTAGATCTGGCATGGACTTTATCTTCGACGAGATGACTTAATTTCATCATGTAAATATAGCCTACGGAAATAGGCTGGTCGAATTTTTCTCCTGTTTTACCATTATATAATACTGATTTTCCTAGGGTAGGAGCCGCTATGTTATGCTGTTGGTTAAGTGAAAATACTTTGTTGTCTATTTCATCTAAAGTTAAATCAGTTGTGTCAACGTCTTGTTCTTCTTTCAACCATATTCTTAAACAAGCCTCTCTAGCCTCACCAGGATAATTTGCACCGAAAACTTTATCGTAATCTTGATTTTTTGATTCCAACCATTCTTTGACGGAACTTTCTTCAATATGTGTGTTGTTTTCTAAGTTTATGCTAAGTGGACCGAAGTTTTTATTTGCATGATTTATAATCCATATTCTAGCCAACATATCTTCTATTGCTATAATATTATGGCCACTAAATACAGGTGCTTTAGCTTGAATTCCAAGGGTACCTGCAGCTAATCCTAGATGGGTTTCTAGAATTTGTCCTAAATTCATACGGGATGATACGCCAATAGGATTAAGTATAATGTCAACTGGTGTTCCATCAGGTAGAAATGGCATATCTTCTTCGGGCAAAATTACACTTATTACTCCTTTGTTGCCGTGTCTTCCTGCCATTTTATCTCCAACGGATATTTTTCTGGTTTGTGCTACCCACACACGTACAATTTTATTGACCCCTGGAGCAATCGATTTAGTTTCAGATTTTTCTATTACTCTAACGGATATGACTTTTCCTCTTTGACCATGTGGCACTCTTAAGGAGCTGTCTTTTACATCACGAGCTTTTTCTCCAAATATTGCTCTCAACAATTTTTCTTCAGCACTTAATTCTGTTTCACCTTTTGGGGTAATTTTACCTACTAAAACATCTCCTGGTTCTACTTCAGCACCTATTCGAATAATTCCTTCTTCGTCTAAGTCCCGAAGAGCTTCCTCTCCTAGATTAGGTATGTCTCTGGTAATTTCTTCAGGACCTAATTTAGTGTCTCTTGCTTCTATTTCATGTTTTTCTATATGGATTGAAGTAAACCGGTCGTCTTTGACTAATTTTTCGTTTAAAATTATCGCATCTTCGTAGTTATACCCCTCCCAACTCATGAAAGCTACGATTAAATTTTGACCTAAAGCTAATTGTCCTTTATCTGTAGAAGAGCTATCGGCTATTATAGCCCCCGTAGATATAATGTCACCCTTTTTAACTATCGGCCGTTGATTAATACAAGTACCTTGATTACTGCGGTAGAATTTATCTAATTGATATGTGTGCGTTTTTCCATCGTTACCATATATTTCAATCAATTTGCCGTCTGAGCTTGTAACTACCCCATCCGTTTCTGAAAATATAGCTTGGCCACTGTCTGTAGCTACTCTATTTTCCATCCCAGTTGATACTAGAGGAGCTTCTGGTTTTACCAGTGGAACGGCTTGTCTTTGCATGTTGGAACCCATAAGAGCCCTGTTTGCATCATCGTGTTCTAAGAAGGGTATTAGAGAGGTTGATAC
>CAYRIG010000136.1:0-5080 GCA_964424315.1 uncultured Dehalococcoidia bacterium
ATCATACTTTATTAATTTAACATTAAGAGAGGAAAATATGGTTCAGACACAAAATGAAACGAGGTCAATAACTTTTGTTCAAGCAGTAAACGAAGGTTTGTCACAAGAGATGGAGAGAGATAACACTGTATTTGTGATGGGAGAAGATATAGCAGGTGGAGCCGGTAGGGACGACAAAGAGGACGCTTGGGGAGGTCCTTTTCGGTTGACTAAAGGACTAATTAAAAAATTTGGTCCAGAAAGAATAAGAGACACCCCAATTTCTGAAGCTGGTTTTATGGGGGCAGGTGTTGGGGCTGCTGCTACGGGATTAAGGCCTGTGGTTGATTTGATGTTTGTTGGATTTATTGGGGTGTGCGGTGACCAAATTTTCAACAACGCTGCCAAAATGCATTACATGTTTGGCGGAAAATTACCAATGCCGTTAACAATCATGACAAGCATTGGTGCTGGCACGAATGCTGCGGCGCAGCATTCTGAAACTCTTTATTCAACGTTTGCGCACTTCCCTGGGTTAAAATGCGTTGTTCCTTCAGATCCTTATACTGCCAAGGGATTACATGTTGCCGCTATAAGAGACCCAGACCCGGTAATTATTTTTAATCACAAGATGTTAATGGGAAGGGGAACTACTGCAGAAGTCAATCAAGGGCTCTCTTACGGAATTCATGTGCCCGAAGATATTTATGAAATCCCGATAGGTAAAGCAAATATTGTAAAAGAGGGAACGGATATAACCCTAATTGGATTAGGTTACACCACTTTGCTTTGTGTGCAGGCATTAGAAGAACTAGAAAACGCCGGTTATTCTGTTGAGGTAATTGATTTATTGTCAATATCGCCGCTTGACGAAGAAACCATTTTGAATTCAGTTACTAAAACAAAAAAAGTGGTGATAGTAGACGAAGATTATCCAAGATGTAGTGTAGCAACTGACATTTCCGCACTGGTAGCAGAACAGGCATTTGATTACTTGGATGCGCCTCCAGTAAGGGTGACTTCTCCTCATGCATCAGTTCCATATAGCCTCCCATTGGAAATGGCTTTTCTTCCTACGAAAGAACGAGTTATTTCTGCGGCAGCCTCTTTATTAGAATAGAGCTATAGACGACAGGAGTGAATTAATGCCAGAAAAGATTGTTATGCCAAAGCTAGGAATGGTTATGTCTGAAGGAGCCATATCAAAATTCCTTAAGAATAAAGGAGATGCTGTTTCTCAGGGAGATGTTATCGCGCAAATTGAAACTGAAAAAATCAACTATGATTTGGAAGCAACTACCACAGGAACATTTCATCCGATAGTAGAAATCGGACAATCGGTCGAAGTAAATGGGGTGATTGGTTACATATTGGCTGAAGGAGAAAGTGCTCCTGTTGAAGAACAAAGTTCTGGCGATTCTGGTTTGAAACCCAAGTTAATTGGGAAAAAGAAACTTCAAGGTGCAAAATCGGACGGTGCTGAGAAACCTGTACGATCGACGCCTGGGGCTAGGCGTTTAGCAAGTAAGCTTAACATTGATTTGGCTGAAGTGGATCCTACTGGACCAGGTGGAAGGATTACAGAGGCTGACGTTCAAAAAGCGTCGTCTTCTGGTGGGAGTAAGAATGAAAGCGGAACGGACGCTTTACAAAGTGCAGACAGGGTAGAAGAATTAACAGGTATGCGTAAAAGCATAGCGTCTCATATGAAAAACAGTCTTTCGTCTACTGCTCAGCTTAGTTTTTTCTTAGAACTTGATGTTACCGATGCTCAACAAGAGAGGAAATCTTTTTCTAAAGAAAATGGAACTTCCATCACTATGGCACACATATTGATTAAAGCATGTGCGGAATCTTTGAAAAGACACCCTGAATTTAATACGGTTTTGTCAGAAGGGAAAATTGGATATTATAACGAAATTAACATCGGATTTGCTGTGTCTATAAAAGGCGGGTTGATTGTTCCTGTGATAAATAATGCTGGTGATAAAAATATACATGAAATAATTAAAGACAGCGATCTTTTAGCTGAAAAAGCTAGAGAAGGTAAATTAGCCCCAGAGGAAATTGGTGGCGGAACCTTCACTATAAGTGTATTAGGTTCTGTAGATGGATTCACTCCAATTTTAAATGCTGGCCAAAGTGCGATTTTGGGTGTGGGCAGGTCTGTTGAGAAACCAGTAGTCAAAAAAGGTGAAATAGTCGTTAGAGAGATGATGACCTTGAGCCTTACTGTAGACCACCAGGTGATTGATGGCGCAGCAGCAGCATCTTTTCTCAGAAGGATCCAACAGCTTTTGACAAGACCTCAAGCCTTACTTTCATAATAGTAGAGCCGAATTCTTCTCCTCCCCGAAGCACTCAGGCGGGTTACATGTACGCCGAATAAATATACTTGTCGCCCAAAATATTTTTGCACAAATACTAGACATGTATAAAACTTTGTGAGAGTCTTTTCCTATTAAGCCTCCTTAATTTGCTGTTGATTTTATATTTGGAAAATTAAGGCGGTCAAATAATTTTTATGACTTTTGGAGGAGCCATGGAAGCATTATTTTTGATCTTGATAGGAGCAGTTTTGTTTTCGCAATCCTGGCAGCTATTGGGGCTATACAGCGATAATCGAACAACTGGTTTGTTGATGTTGGTATTGGGAGGAATAACGGTTCTAGCGGCTATTTCAGCATCACTCTATGAACCCATGTTATTGACCTCTAGTGCTGATAGGGCTACTGAAACAATGGTTATGAAAGTAGTCATAGTTTCTTGGGCTATATATGCGATTGTAGGTGGCGCACAATATCTATGGGATTTTGATGAACGAGCAAATGGGTTTTATAGCGGATTTATAGCAATATCTACGTTCTGCTGCATGATTTATTTCTCTAGATTCTTAGAAGTTAGATATGGCGTAGAAACCTGGATAGCACTTTCGGGAGCAACTTTGATCTTGAGCTTAATTGCAGGATTTAATTTCTTCCATAGGGCGACTGAATATTCAGTTATGCGTTTAGTATGCGGTTGGTCTATGCTTTTGGGCGGTAGCGCTGTAGCACTTATTGGGTTAGCTGTATTAACCCGATTATTGTCTTAATATAAGAATAAACTGCTAAATTAAATACAAGTGGCGGCCTTAATAACCGCCACTTGTATATTTATTTAAGGGCAATATATATGGCCGAACAAATGAAATCAGAAAATGATGATGTTAATTCCAAAGCAGAGTCTTTAATAAAGATTAGCGAAAGTGAATCAGGCCAATTTGATTGGGAATGCACTTTTGCAGACTATTTCAATATGGTGTTGAATAATCCGGAAATAACTAAGCTTTCCCATGTTCTGGCCCATCAAGCAATTATTGCAAAAGGTATAACAGTAAATCCTGACCAAACTAAAAATTATAATCTCTTTAGTGACAAGATATTTGGAATTGAAAATGCTTTAGAAAAAGTAATGCAATATTTTTCTTCTGCAGCAGAAAGGACCGAGGTTAGGAAACGGATTCTTTTATTGTTAGGGCCGCCAGCAAGTGGTAAATCTTCAATTGTGAACGAAATCAAGCAGGCGCTCGAAGATTACACTCGAACCCCTGAAGGGTCAGTGTATTCTATTCTAGGTTGTCCAATGCAAGAAGAACCGTTGCACCTGATTTCAAAAAATACCAGACAACAAATATTTGAAGAATTTGGTATTTATATTGAAGGAGATTTGTGTCCGAGATGTAGGTATTTGGTTCGAACCAAATATTCCGGGAAAATAGCCGACGTACCAGTAATAAGAACCGTTTTTTCTGAAAAAGAAGCTGTGGGAATTGGGTCTTATATTGCAACTAATCCTAATCCTGCGGACTCCTCTATTTTAGTAGGAAGTATAGATTTAGATAAGCTAGATGGCGATCGGCTTGAGGTATCAGGTAAAGCTTTTAGACTTGATGGAGAATTAAATGTTGGTAACAGAGGCATGGTTGAATTTATAGAAATGTTTAAAGCCGACAAGCATCTTTTGACGACACTTCTTGGACTAGCACAAGAGCAAGTTATAAAAATGGAAAGATTCGGTTCAGTTTATGCCGATGAAGTGATAATAGGACATACAAATGAAGGAGATTTCGCTAAATTTTCCGATGATGAACAATCAGAGGCTCTTAGAGATCGTATCATAGCCTTGCAGATACCTTATAACTTGCGGGTGTCCGAAGAGAACAAAATATATTACAAGATGTTAGAAGGCAGCAGCTTGCAACACGTGCATCTGTCCCCGCTAACAATCAATTCTGTTAGTATATTCGCAGTGCTTTCAAGATTGGTTCATCCTTCATCTATTGGGGTTTCTGTTTTAGATAAATTACATGCATATAACGATGGAATTCAAAAGGATTCGTTTAATACTGAATCAGAAATTGCAAGCGAAGGGATGGAAGGTATATCGCCTAGGTATGTAATGAACAGAATAAGCGCAGTTTCGAGTTCCGAAGAAGTAAGGTGCGTCACGCCAATAGCGGCAATAGAAAGTTTGTGGAAAGGATTGGATCAAAATGTAAACCTTCAGAACAAACTTGAAAGTAGTCAATATAGTGACCTCGTTGTAAACACAGTTAAAGAATATAGCGAATTGGCCATCCAAACTGTTCAAAAAGCAGCTGTAGATTCGTTTGAAAATTCAGCCAATAATCTATTAAATAAATATGTGGAATCTATATCGAGCTATTTGGCCAAAAGGAATGATCAGATAAACGAAAAAGATATGCGTGATATAGAAAGGATGTGTGGCATAACAGAAAGAGACAAAGAGGGGTTTAGAAAAAAAGTTTTGCAGAAAACAATTGATTGGAAGAAAGTAGGAAAGCAATTTTCATATGAATCCTATCCTATATTAAAACAGGCAATCGAAAAACAACTGTTGCCTTCTCCGAGGCAAGTTGCTAGACAAATCAGTGAGCCGAGATTTGCTAAGCAAAAGGTTAAGTGGGAACAATTTAAGCAAACCACATTGTCCAGATTGCAAGAATCATATGGATGTTGTCCTACATGTTCAGATGATTTAATAAATTTCGTTAATCATGTTCTGAATACAAAAAAACCAATAGTGAAAGTTTCTAAGA
>CAYRIG010000137.1:0-4974 GCA_964424315.1 uncultured Dehalococcoidia bacterium
CCTTAAAGCTATCTAAATTAGATACAGCCTTGTTAAAGCCATCAATACCGACTAAAGAACTAATTAAAGCTCTAGATCTATCAATTGCTACATATTCCAAAGCATTAATGAAAGGTAAACGATTGCTTCGGGCATAATCGACTATGTCTTGAGCTAATATTCCATCTCCACAACCGACTTCAATCACCACAAAAACTTTCGGCTCTCCCATTACAATCCACATTTGATTCAATTGCAGACATAAAGATGCACCAAAAGCAGGGTGGGTATAAGGACTAGTGTAGAAATTTTCAATTATGGATTTACTTGATGTGTAATATCCTACTTCACTATGGTATAAGGCGATTTCCATAAATTCTCTAAAAGAAATCGCTTCTTTTTGGCGAATCTGTTTTTTAATTACAGTTTCTGCTGATAATTTCAAAATATGTTTCGTAGAATCAAAAAATACCGTTTGCACATATTATTTAAATGAGTTTTGCCAAGCAATTAATCCTAAAACTTTGACATATGTCAAAGCTTAAAATCACCTTTGATCAACTGATTTATATTCGAGGTCCATTGGTCCATCATAATATAAGCGAGGTCTCAAAATACCCTTTGATTGATATTGTTCTATTATGTGTATTGTCCATCCAGGTATTCTTCCCATTGCAAATAATGGTATAAATAAATCTTCAGGTATTTCCAAAAGATAATAAACAGCACCCGCCCAAAAATCGACATTTGGATACAACCCACGCCTAGCATATGGTTCCATAACTTTAGTAACTGCTTCAAGTATCGAGAACCATTTTGGCTGCCCCAGTCTTTCACCTAAAGCTTTTGCTTCATCTTTTAAATGTACTGATCTAGGATCAACGGCTTTATAGACAGCATGACCAAATCCCATGACTCTCCCACCAGATTCACGAATCTTGGCTACATAATCAGCAGCATTTTCTTCATTGCCTATTTCTAAAGTCATCTTCATGACTCCTTCGGCAGCACCTCCATGTAATGGTCCTTTCAATGTTGCAATTGCAGCTGTCATACAAGAATAAAAATCTGCCCTAGTAGATGCTGCGACGCGCCCAGCAAAACTAGATGCATTTACTCCATGTTCAGCATGGAGAATCAAATCTTTATCAATCAATTTCGCATCGCGTTGATCTGGGATTTCTCCCGATAACATATATAAGAAATTTTCAGCATGGGTCAATTGGTCATTAGGCTCTATCGGTTCATGTCCGTTTCTAAGCCTATGATGGCTTGCAACAATTGTCGGTAAAACAGCAGTTATTCTAAATCCAATACGCTTTGCATTTTCTATTGATATATCATCAGGACTTGAATCGCTTGCAGACAGTAAAGACATACATGTTCTAAGAACATCCATAGGATGAGAATTCTTCATCGACTTAATGACATTAAGAATATCTTCACTTATCTTTCTATTTGACCTTAGCTCTGAATCTATTTGATTTAGTTCAGCTTTATTCGGCAAACTCCCATTTACCAACAGATAAACAATTTCTTCAAAGGTAGATTTTGAAGCCAAATCGTGTATGTTATATCCTCGATATATTAACTTGCCTTCCTTACCGTCGATAAAACTAGATTTAGTCTTATCGATGTAAACATTCTTCAAACCCTTTTTTATTTCCGGCTTTGGTTCTGTTTCGTTCATCTAATCACTCTAAACTTTAATATTCGCCCTTAACTTATTTCTATATTCGAATTGAACTAATGTCAATGTAGCATTCGAAATTATACTAACCTTAGCACTCAAATTTGATATATCACCTACCAAAATTTAGGCACATTCAATTCTTCCTTAGTCATCATTTCCAGTAAAGCTGGCTGTCCAGATTTATTAGCTTCCAAGGCTTCCTTTATTGCTGGTACGATTTGATCTGGAGTCCTAACCTTTTTTGAAAAAGCGCCAAGTCCATCAGCAATTTTTGCGTAATCACCTGTCAATTTATGTAAATCCCATTTTTCTGCTGCATATCCTAAATACGGAGATGGACTAGTATAATTAGTCATTACACCATTATTTAGTACAACAGTAAGTATCGGGATATTAGATCGTACAGCTGTTTCAATATCCAAACCTGCCATTCCAAAGGCTGCATCACCCATTATATTAATGACATGCTTTTCAGGTTTAGCCAATTTTGCTCCAATAGCCAATCCTAACCCATAGCCTAATTGGGTTGATTTACCCCATCCAATATATCCCCAAGGGTTAACAGGTTTCCAAAAAGGAGAAAATTGGTCTCTTGGGTACCCAGAATCATGAGTTATTATTGTGTTAGATACATCAATGGTTGACGCTAATTCAGTCAATACACGATATGGGCTTAATGGGATTTCATCAGAATTTAGTCTAGGATTCCATTCTGTATAAAATTGATTCCTTAACTTATCTATTAATTCACTTACTTTTTCAGAATTTGATAATGGCTTAATTCCATTTTGTTTTTTATATTCCTCTATCATTTGTTTCAAAATTAATTTGGCATCTCCAACACAACCTAAACTAATTTTCCAATCCTTGTTTATATGGTCAGCACAATCTGTAATTTGTGCTAAAGCAACATTTGAGGGCATTGGTGCATTGAAGTTCGACTTTGTAAAACTAGTACCTATTCCGATTATCAGATCTGAATTGGTTCTAAAATGATCAACCATTAAAGTTGAAGAAACCCCACCGGTACCTAAAGATAATTGATGTGTTTCAGGAAAAGAGCTTTTACCAGCTAAAGTTGTCATCACTGGAATACCTGTAAGTTCAACAAACTCTATCAATTCTTCAGAGGATTCCGAATATAAAACACCTTGCCCTGCATTTATAACTGGTAGTTCAGCTTTTAAAATAGCAGATATAAGTTCTCTAACATTATCTGGATCACCCTGAGATTTTGTTACTTTAACTGGTTCATATTGAAACTGTTCGTCTGGAAATTCCTGTTCGGCAACATCCGTAGGAATTTCAATCAAAACCGGTCCTTTAGGTCCATTCTTGAGCTTAGTAAAAGCCCTTCTCATAAAATCAGGTATTAGCTCCACACTGTTAACATAACCAGACCACTTAGTTATTCCTTTATAATTATCTACAGCACTAAAATTTGGGTGTACCCCAGCTCTGGCAGTACCAACACCATTTGGCAACACTAGAACCGGCACTGAATCTGCAAATGCTTGGGCAACACCTGCGAAAGCATTTTCTGCGCCCGGACCAGCCTGCATAGTAAAAACCCCAATATTTGAGCCATTATTTACCCTGCTGAATCCATCAGCTATATTAACACCAGCACGTTCCTGTCTACATAAAATCGGTCGAATTCCTTCTTCAGCTGCGATTCCTATTAATCCTTGTGCAGGAAAACAAGACATCCATTCCACACCTTCAGCCTTTAAAATTTTTGCTACAACTCTATCACCCTTCATATGTATAGTTTTCCCTCCATCAAATTATTGGAAAGTTCCTTAATTAAAACGCACTACAATCCACTGTTGCAGATTAACACAAAACAAGTTTTATACACCATATATTGTTTTATCAATATAATATAATAGTTATTCAGATAAAATAATAATACCTGCTACTTTCAACTGTTGGTTCAAATCTTGACACTCTAGAAAAGCGTAATTAACATATTATTAAGAGGACTAAATGCCAGAAAAATATGAATTAGAAATTGAAGAAATACTTGCTAAATCTTCTAATGCTTCTAAAAGACCGGATACTAGCAAGTCGTTTTTAAATATGCTCTTTAGGTATTTAAATCAATCAGTTCGGGTTAGAAATATCAAAATATCGCCCGGGCGAATAATGTTAGTAGGTATTTGTCTTTTGTTACTATCACTCATAATAAGAACATTTGCTCCAACATGGACATCTTTTTTTGCTTGGACTGGGCTATTAATTTTAATACTCGGATATTTTTTGTTTTTCTTAGGTTCCAAAAATTCTGGTCCACAAAAAAGATGGCGTGGTAGACCTATAGAAACAAAAACTAAATGGACAGATAGATTCAAGAGATAAGTCTTCAAATAATTTTTGTCAAAATTTTCAGTATCAGATAACAGTCTAAATTATGAAGTAAAACATGGATAAAATAAATTCATTTTATTCAATTAGCAAATAAACCTAGGTTATCAAAAATTATTATGGTAGAAATTCCGATATTTTTTGCTTTATCTGCAGGATTTGTAGCCGCATTTAATCCTTGTGGCGCTCCCATGCTGCCAGCTTATATGGGTTATCAATTAAACATCTCAACATCTCAAGACCAATTGTATTTCGTATTATTTAGAGCCATACGTATGGGATTAATCGCGGTGTTAGGTTTTATATTTGTTTTTGGAATCACCGGCTTATTATTGATTGGAGGGGTCAAATTAATCGGTGATTTAATGCCGTTTGCTGGTCTATTAGTTGGAATTACAATTTGTACAATTGGGTTATGGCTAATTTTTGCGCGAAGAGACATAGGAATCCTATCGGCAAATCGTATAGATATCGGACCTGGGAAAGGTATGCGTAAAATGTTTTTATTCGGGATAGCTTACGCGGTATCTTCATTGAGTTGCGCATTACCCATATTTTTGGCCGCAATTGGAGTAGTTGTAGGTCAGACTCTCAACTCTGATAGTTTGTTAGAAATCCTTATTGGATCCCTTGCTTATGCCCTAGGAATGGGAATCGTTTTAATATCACTTACATTAATAACTGTTTTATTTAAAAAACTTACATTTGCACAAAAATCAGCAAGGACATTAACACCATATGTAAATATAAGTGGAAAGTTGATGATGGTATTTGGAGGAGGTTACATTACTTATTATTGGACATTCGGGATAGGAGGGGCGCTGTTGTCTTACAGACTAGAACAGTTAATCAATTAAATCTCATGAATGTATCAACTACAGGTGCGATTATAAACGTTCAAGGTTTAAGTAAGGCATATGGTCGAAATAAAATTT